>NZ_KV824926.1:0-6643 GCF_001816085.1 Micrococcus sp. HMSC31B01 | reverse complement strand
GTCGGGGCCGATTTGCACGCCCGGGCGGGCGGGGGTTAGAGTATTCCTCGCTGCCTGTGACGGTCGCCGGATGTCCGGGGCCGAGAGCAGGAGGCCGCTCGCGCGAGTGGCGGAATTGGTAGACGCGCTGGCTTCAGGTGCCAGTGTTCGCAAGGACGTGGGGGTTCAAGTCCCCCCTCGCGCACCGAGGACGAAGGCCCCGGAACCGTGTGGTTCCGGGGCCTTCGGCGTTCCCGGGCTGGTCCCACTCACCGGTTGGGGGCGGTTTCGGGCGGTATCCACGCCGAATACCGCCCGAAACCGCCCCCAAACGCCGCGGGGTGGGCCGGGCGCAGGGCCGCCCGCCCGACGCCGGCCCTCACGGCTTGACGCACACCACCGGGACGCGCGCCTCGAGGATGATCTGCTGCGCGGCCGATCCCAGCAGCAGCTTGCCCACGGGGGAGCGGTGCTTCACGCCCACCACGATCCGGCTCGCGCCCACGCGCTCGGCGTGCTCGAGCAGGTCGCCGACGGCGTCCCGGCCGCGCTCCTGGGCGTGCGCCACGGACACGCCGACGCCGGCCTCGCGTGCCTCCGCCTCGTCCGGCTCGGTCCCGTCGAGGGAGAACCAGACCACGTCCTCTCCGCGCAGGGCCGCCTCCGCCAGGGCGGCCCGCCAGGCCGCGGCGCTCTCGGGGGTGCTGGTTCCGGTGCTGATGATCGTCATGGGGACCACTGTGCGTCATGGGCGCGGTCCCCGTCACCACCCGGGCCGGTTGTCGTCGGTCACTCTGCGGACGCGGAGCGCACGCAGCCTCGTCGCGCTGTTACGGTGACCTCCACCACTCGCACCTGTCCCCGGCGCCACTCCCTGGCGGCGGGGTGTCTCTGTTAGGAACCGCCATGTCCTCCACCTCCCCCGACGGCCCCCCGCGCCGACGCACGGGGATCGGCCGGATCGTCTTCAGCGTGATCGCGGTGCTCACCGTGCTCGCGGCCTCCGCCTTCTCCATCCGCTCGGCCTCGGGAGGGAACGACATCCGCACCAACCTGACCCTCATCGCCCCCGCGGCCGCCGGCGGCGGCTGGGACTCGTTCCAGCGCGAGCTGCAGCAGACCATGCGCGTCAACGGGCTGGTGAACAACGTCCAGGTGGTCAACATCCCCGGTGCCGGCGGCAACATCGCCCTCGGCCAGCTGACCACGCTCGAGGACGCGAACAACCTCATGGTGGGCGGCACCGGCCAGATCGCCGCCCACGCGGCCCGTGGCACCGGCCCCGAGCTCTCCCAGGTCACCGCGGTCAGCCGCGTCGTCGAGGAATACAGCCTCGTGGTGGTCCCGGCGGACTCGCCGTACCAGAGCATGGACGACCTGGTGAGCGCCTGGCGCGCCGACCCCGCCCACGTGGCGTGGACCGGCGGCGGCTCCTTCGACCAGCTCGTCATGGCGGACATCGCCCGCACGGCCGGCGTGCCGGTCGCGGACACCACCTACATCCCGTCCGACGGCGGCGGCGAGGCCATCCAGGCCCTGCTCAACGGCACCGCCCAGGCCTCCGCCGGCGGCTTCGCGGACATCTACCCGCAGGTCGAGGCCGGCCGACTGCGCGCCCTCGGCGTGGTGGCGGCCGAGCCGCTGGCCGGCGTCGAGGAGATCCCGACCCTGCGCTCCCAGGGCTACGACGTCACGCTCACCAACTGGCGCGCCCTGTTCGTGCCGCCGGGCGTCTCCGCGGAGGAGCGCACCGAGCTCGAGACCCTCATCGCCGAGGCGGTCGACACCCCCGAGTGGAAGGAGGCGGTGCAGCGCAACTACTGGAACCCCGTGCCCCTCTCCGGCACCGAACTCGAGGAGTTCATCGCCGCCGAGAAGGAGCGCATCGGCACGCTGACGGAGGAGATCAAGTGAGCCACGCATCCACCGTCCCCCCCGCCGCCGACGCCCCCTCCCGCTGGGGACGCGCCGCCGGGCTCTCCGGACTCGTCATGCCGGCCGTGCTGGCCGCGTTCAGCCTCTACCTGCTGCTGGGGTCCCTGACCATGGACACCGACGGCGCCGACTTCCCCGGCCCGGACTTCTTCCCGCTGATCCTCTCGGTCGCGGGCCTCGTGATCGCCGCCGCGCTCGCGGTGGAGGTCGTGCGCGTGCGCCAGGCCCCCGAGGGTCAGGCCGACGCGGACGGCGAGGTCGGCCAGGCGGCCGGCCCGCTGACCCTGTTCCACTCGGACTTCGGCGCGCTGGCCTGGTGCTTCCTCGGCTTCCTCGCGTTCGCCGTCCTGCTGCCCTGGCTGGGGTGGATCCTCGCCGGGGCGCTGCTGTTCTGGTGCGTCACGCGCGCGTTCGGCGCCCCGCACCCCGTGTTCGACATCCTCGTCGCCCTGTTCGTCTCCTCGCTGGCCTACCTCGGCTTCGCGGTGGCCCTGGGCCTGACCCTGCCCTCGGGCATCCTGGGAGGTGGCTTCTGACATGGAGACCCTCGGACTCCTCATGGAGGGCTTCGCCGGAGCCCTCACCCCGATGAACCTGCTCTGGGTGGTGCTGGGCTGTCTGCTCGGCACCGCGGTCGGCGTGATGCCCGGACTCGGCTCCTCGATGGCCGTGGCCCTGCTGCTGCCCATGACCTTCGCCCTCGAGCCCACCGCCGCGTTCATCATGTTCTCCGGCGTGTACTTCGGCGGCCTCTTCGGCGACTCCACGATGGCCATCCTCATGAACACCCCCGGCCAGGCCTCGGCCATCGCTTCCACGTTCGAGGGCCACCGCATGGCCCAGGACGGCCGGGCGGCCCAGGCCCTGGCGACGGCGGCGCTCGGCGCCTTCATCGGCGGCATGGTGGCCTCGGTGTGCGTCGTGTTCCTCGCCCCCGTCCTGGCGGAGTTCTCCACGAGCTTCGGCCCCGCGGAGTACTTCGCGCTCGCGCTCTTCGCCTTCGTGGCCACCTCCTCGGTGGTCGCCGACTCGGTGCTGCGCGGCCTGGCCTCCCTGGTGCTGGGACTGGGCATCGCCGTCGTCGGGATCGATGCGGTGACCGGCACCGAGCGCTTCACGATGGGCTCCCCGCAGCTGTTCGACGGCATCCCGCTCGTGACCGTCACGGTGGCGATCCTCGCGCTCGGCGAGGTGTTCCACGTGGCCTCCCGGGTGCGCCGCGAGCACGAGGACCTGCGCATCCGTCGCACCGGCCGGCCGTGGCTGTCGGGCGCCGAGTTCCGCGAGGCCGCCCCGGCGTGGCTGCGCGGCACGGCGATCGGCCTGCCGTTCGGCATCGTGCCGGTGGGCGGCTCCGAGGTGCCGACGTTCCTGGCGTACTCGGCCGAGCGGCGCCTGGACCGGCGCCGGGCGCATCCGCAGTTCGGCCGCGGCGCGATCCGCGGGCTGGCGGCCCCGGAGGCCGCGGGCAACTCGACCACCGGCATGGCGATGGGCGCGCTGCTCACGCTCGGCCTGCCCGTCTCCGCGACGGCGGCCATCATGCTGGCGGCGTTCCGCCAGTACGGGCTGCAGCCCGGCCCCCTGCTGTTCGACCGCAGCCCGGACCTCGTGTGGGCGCTGCTGGCGAGCTTCTTCATCGCGATGATCGTGCTGCTGGCGATCAACCTGCCGTTCGCGCAGCTGTGGGCCAAGCTCCTGCTCATCCCGAAGCACTACCTCTACGCGGGGATCACGCTGTTCTGCGGGCTGGGCATCTACGCCACCACGGGCGCGGTGTTCGACCTGCTGATGCTGCTGGGGATCGGCGTGCTGGGCTTCCTGATGAGGCGGTACGGCTACCCGCTGGCGCCGCTGATGATCGGCATGGTGCTCGGCCCGCTGGCGGAGACCAGCCTGCGCGACGCCCTGCTCAGCTCGGTGGGCGACCCGGCCGTGCTCGTCTCCACCCCCATCACGTGGGTGATCTACGGGATCCTGGCGATCGTGCTGGCGTTCTCGGTGCGGGCCGCCGTCGTGCGCCGGACGCGCCAGGACGTGTGAGCGGAGGCGGGATCCGCACCCCCCGAGGCAACGCGGGTTGAGTTGTCACCGGTGTGCGGCCTCCGCACCCGTGACAACTCAACCCGCGTTTCTGGTGGGCGGCGGCCCCGCTCAGTAGTGGTACGTGTCCGACGGCGCCGTGATCGCGTTGTCCTGGTCCGGGTACCGCGTGGAGCGCACCCCGAACGCGGTGGCCAGCCCGAGGATCTTCTCCGCGCGCGCCTTGCGGGGCAGGTCGGAGCCGTTGCGGATCTCGCCGCCGTCGGCCTCGAAGTCCGCGAGGAACTCGTGGGCCCACGCCAGCTCCTCCTGGGACGGGCTGAGCCCCTCGTTCACGGCCGCGCACTGCTCCGGCGCGAGGCACAGCTTGCCGGTCATGCCGAACTCCGCGGTCACCGCCGTCGCCTCGGCGAGCTTCACGCCGGTGGAGCCCACGGTGGGCCCGTCGATCGCGCCCGGCAGCCCCGTGGCCTTCGCCGCGATCGTGAACTGGGACCGCGTGTACGCCAGCGCCATCGGCGACTCGCCCAGGCCGGTGTCACGGCGGAAGTCGCCGATCCCGAAGGCCAGCCGGAACGTGCCCTTCGCGGCGGCGATCGAGTCGATCCGCTGCAGCCCGCGCGCCGTCTCCACGAGCGCCACGACGGGCACCCCGGGCAGCCGCCGGGCGGTCTCGTTCACGTGGTCCGTGGACTCCACCATCGCCAGCACGACGCCGGCCAGGCCGCCCTCGGCGACCGGCCCGCCCAGGTGCGCGGGCAGGGCCGCGGCGAGCGCCTCGACGTCCTGCTCCCACCACCGCGAGCCGTAGCCGTTGAGCCGCACCCAGCCGGTGTGCCCGGAGGTCAGCCAGGCGACGGCGTCCCCGCGGGCCTGGTCCTTGTCCTTGGGGGCCACGGCGTCCTCGATGTCGAGGATGACGATGTCCGCGGCCGAGTCCTCGGCGGGCTGGAACCGTTCGGGCTGGGCGGCGTTGACCAGCAGCCAGGAGCGGGCGAGCTCCGGGTCGATGCGCTGGCCGGGCACGGGCTGGAACGCGGGGGAGGGGGTGATCGCGGCGGGCAGGGTCACGGTCATGAGGGGCTCCTTCACGGGGCTGGGGCGTCGGGCCGACGTCGCGGGCGGGGTGCCTCGCGCGGCGGACGGCCGGGGGCCGGACCAGGTGGGCCCTGAGCGAGCGGCGTCGGTTCGACGCCGAAGGGCGCCGCGGGTGTGCGGCGCGTCCACAGCACAGTACACGCCGCTGTGTCCGGCGTCACCCGGGCGGTCGCGGATCTCGGCTCAGCGGGGGTGACGGGTGACCGGGGAGCGCGTAGCGTTCATCGGGGTCCGGACGACGTCGGCCGCGCAATGGGGCGCGGCACTCCGCGCGTCGGTCGGGCCGCGACACATCCCTTCCCACCGGACCACGAGGACGCTCAATGACGAGGATCCCCGCCGAGGACGAGGCCGTGACGGCCCCGTCCTCCCCGCTCGACAACGCCCTGGCCCAGCTCTCCGCCGCCGTGAAGACGCTCGGCTACGACGAGGGCCTGCACCAGATGCTCGCCGCCCCCCGCCGCGAGATGGCCGTCTCCATCCCCCTGCGCCGCGACGACGGCTCCACCGAGGTGCTCCGCGGCTACCGCGTGCAGCACAACTTCTCCCGCGGCCCGGCCAAGGGCGGCGTGCGCTTCAGCCTGGACGTGGACCTGGACGAGGTCCGCGCACTGGCCATGTGGATGACCTGGAAGTGCGCCCTGCTGGACGTGCCCTACGGCGGCGCCAAGGGCGGGGTGACCATCGACCCGCGCCAGTACTCGAAGGCCGAGCTCGAGCGCGTCACCCGCCGCTACACCTCCGAGATCCAGCCGATCATCGGCCCCGAGGTGGACATCCCCGCCCCGGACGTGGGCACGGACGAGCAGACCATGGCCTGGATGATGGACACCTACTCGGTGAACGTCGGCCACACCACGCTCGGCGTGGTCACCGGCAAGCCCGTCGCGCTCGGCGGCTCGCTGGGCCGCGCCTCCGCCACCTCGGCGGGCGTGGTCCACGTGGCGCTCGCCGCGCTCGAGCACCTCGGCATCGAGCCGTCGCAGGCGACGGCGGCGGTCCAGGGCTTCGGCAAGGTCGGCGCCGGCACGGTCGAGCTGCTCGAGGCGGCCGGCGTGAAGGTCGTGGCCGTGTCCGACCAGTACGGCGCCGTGCGCGACGACGAGGGCCTGCACTACGACGCCCTGCAGAAGCAGCTCTGGGACACCGGCTCCGTGAAGGACACCCCCGGCACCGAGCCCATGGACGCGGACGAACTGCTCGAGATGGACGTGGACCTCGTGGTCCCGGCCGCCGTGCAGTCCGTGCTGACCGAGGAGAACGCCCCGCGCGTGCGCGCCCGGCTGGTCGTGGAGGGCGCCAACGGCCCCACCACGGGCGAGGCCGACCGCATCCTCTCCGAGAAGGGCGTCCTGGTCGTCCCGGACATCCTGGCCAACGCCGGCGGCGTGATCGTCTCCTACTTCGAGTGGGTCCAGGCGAACCAGGCCTACTGGTGGAGCCGCGAGGAGGTGGACGAGCGCCTGAAGCAGCGCATGGTCGCCGCGTGGCAGGCCGTGCTGGCCACCTCCGAGAGCCGCCGCGTGAGCCTGCGCGAGGCCGCCACCCTGACCGCCGTGCAGCGCGTTGAAGCCCGCCGCGGTGACCA
>NZ_KV824925.1:0-2257 GCF_001816085.1 Micrococcus sp. HMSC31B01 | reverse complement strand
CGTCGTCGGACGCGTCGAAGGGCAGCGCGCCGGGCGCCGCACCGGGGGCGTCGTCGTCGCCCTGCGCCACGAGGTCCTCGAGCGGGACGATGTGCGGGTGGGGGACCACGAGGGCGCGCACGCCGTAGTCGCGGGCGAGGGTCGCCGCGGCGCCGGGGGTGAGCGTGAGCACGGCGTCCGCGCGGCCCAGCAGCACGGCCAGGCGGTCTCGGTGGGGGCCCTGGTCCGTCAGGTGCGGGTTCTCGAGGTCGTGCACGGTCACGACGACGGCGCCCCCGTGCGCGTGCTGCGCGTCCAGGGCGGCGGCCAGCTGGGCGGGGCTGAAGTGCTCGAAGCCGAAGTGCACGTGCAGCACGTCCGGGCGGTGCTCGGCCAGCCACTCCGCGTGCAGGGCCCGGGGCGGCCACCACTGGTGCGCGGGCGCGCCCGGCACCGGCGGGTCCGGCAGGAACTCCACGTCCGGCGCGGCGCCCGGGTCGAGGGGGCGGATCGCGCGGGTGTACGGGTGCTGCGCGGGCACGTGCTGGACGGTGATGCTCACGGGGGGGGCCTCCTGACCTGGGGGATGCGATGCCGCGCGGGCGGCGTGTCCCCGTCCCGGGCCGGGGGTCGCGGAATCTAGTCTGTCAGGGCAGGATCGGAGAATCGGAGCAGCGGCATCCTGTCCGTTCCGGCGCGCCGCCGCGTCGAGGAGCGCCGCCGCAGGTGAAGGGGATCGTGGACGTGGACTCGCAGCCGCAGGGACGTGTGCTGTACGTGACCGTGGGCGCGCCGGAGCACGGCGTGGTGCGCCATGGCCGGCAGACCGCCGCCGCCCTCCGTCGGGTGGGCGCCGAGGTGGAGCTGCTCACGGCGGAGGACGTCGCGGCGTTCCGGGGCCTCGTGCCCCTGCTGGAGGAGGCGCGCGCGCTGGGCGCCGCCGTGCACCTGGACGTCACGGACGCGCTGTTCGGCCCCACCGCGACCGCCGCCGCGGACCTGCTCGTCGACGTCCTGCCCGAGGGCACCACGCTCACCCTGCACGACATCCCGCAGCCCGCCGAGGGCGACGGCCGCTACCGCCGCCGCGGCGAGGCATACGCGCGGCTCGCCCAGGCGGTGGACGGCGTCGTGGTCTCCTCGCAGCACGAGCGGGCGCTGCTGGCGGACCTGGTGGACGTGGCCGCGGACGTGGTCCCGCTGCCCGTGGAGGACCGCCGGGCCGCGGCCGCCCGCGCCGAGCCGGTGGTGCCGGAGAGCATGGCCGGCCTCGACCGGGACCTCGTGCTCTTCGGCTTCGTCTACCCGGGCAAGGGGCACGCCCTCGCCCTGGAGGCCCTCACCGAGCTGCACCGCCAGTGGGGCCCGGACTCCGGGGCGCCGCGCCGGCTGACGGCGCTCGGACCCGTCAGCATCGGGCACGACGACCTCGTGGCGGAGCTGACCCGCGACGCCGAGGCGCGCGGCCTGGAGTTCCGCGTCACCGGGTTCGTGGCGGACGAGTTCGCGGACGCGGCCCTGCTCTCGGCGGGCATCCCGTTCGCGGCGCACCGCAACGTGTCCGCGTCCGGGTCCCTGGCGGCGTGGACCTCGGTGGGACGGCGGGCGATCGCCTCGGCGGGCCGGTACACCGAGGAGATGGAGAGGCTGCGCCCGGGCACCCTGCGGCTCGTGCACCCGAACGGGTCGCCGGCCTACGCGATGGCCGAGGCGATCGCCGAGGCGGTCGAGGCCCCCGAACGCACGTGGCTGGACCCCGGCGTGGACCTCGCGCCCGGCGCCGAGGACTGCGCGCGGATGCTCTTCGACGTACTCCGCCGCGTGCACGGGTGGGCGTGAGCCCCGCCGTCTCCGTGGTGGTGCCCTACTACCGGGCCCAGGCGGACCTCGACCGGCTCACAGCCGCGCTCGCGGCCCAGGAGGGCGTGGCCGGCGGGCTGCAGCTCGTGGTGGCCGACGACGGCTCGCCCGTCCCGCCCCGGCTGGACCCGGGCCTGCCGTTCGACGTGGTGACCGTGCGCCAACAGGACCGCGGGTTCCGCGCCTCGGCGGCCCGGGCGCTCGGGGCGGAGGCGGCCGACGGCGACGTGCTCGCCTTCCTCGACGGGGACATGCTCCCCGAACCCGGGTACCTCACCGCGGCGCTGACCGCGGTGGCGCAGGCGCCCCGGGACGCCGCGGTGGTGGGCCGGCGGCGGCACCTGGCCGAGGCCTGGCTGGAACGGGCCTGGGCGCACGGATGGCGGCCCGGGCACGAGGTGCCCGCGGACGCCCGCCT
>NZ_KV824924.1:0-1213 GCF_001816085.1 Micrococcus sp. HMSC31B01 | reverse complement strand
GCAGCGCCTCACGCAGGGCCAGCGCGGTCCGCGCCGGGCCGGTGGCGGCGACGTCGTGCGGGGCGTGCAGGTCCCGGTACGCCTGGGCGGTGCCCGGCAGCGGCGCGTCCAGGTCGAGCGCCGCGGCGGCCTCCGCGCGGATCCGCTCGGTGAGCAGCTCGGGGATCCGTCCCAGGTCGACGGTCTCGAGCACCCGGGCGACGGCGGAGCGGACCGTCCACGACGGCAGCTTCCCCGTGGCCCGGTAGAGCGGAACCGGTCGCACGTCCACCTCCCCCGGGGCGACGTCGTCGTCCAGGAGGGCGAAGTCCGGGTTGTTCAGCGTGATCCGGCCGCGGTACTCGGTCGTGCGGCCCTGGAACATGGCGGTCATCCCGGGGGCGAGGCGGCGGCGGGCGTCGTGGCCGTTGAAGAAGGCCATGGACAGGCTCGCCCCCGGCACGCCGGCCACGGACGGGTCCGCGACGGTGACGTCCACGATGAACCCGGGCCGGCTGTGCATGCGCCGCGTGGTCACCGACTCCACGACGGCGACGACGGTCACCTCGGCGTCGTGCGGCAGCGCGGCGATGGGGGTGAGCTCGCCGCGCTCGATCCAGCGGCGCGGCACGTGGTCCAGCAGGTCCCCGACCGTGGTCAGCCCGAGCTCCTTCTCGAGGCGGGCGGGCAGCTTCCCGCCCAGCACCTCGGACAGGGGCAGGTCGGTGACGGGGGCCTCAGCGGCCATGGCACCCGTCCGGTGCGGCGTCGTCGCCGTGCGACGGCCCGGCCAGGTCGGTGACGGTCAGGCCCTCGACGTCGCCGGCGGCCCGCAGGGGGCCGATCGCGTCCTCGGCGCGGGGCACGTGCACGTGGACCCGCCACGGGACCCGGCCCTGCCCGTCACGGGCGGTCCCGACGGGGGCGAGGATCACGGCGTCCCCCACGTCGGCCAGCCGTCGGCGCAGCTCGGCCGCGGCGAGCGGGGTGAGCGTCAGGGTGCCCATCACCTCGACGGCCCCCTCGGCCGACGCCTCCGCCTCGGCAGCGGGCTCGCCCTCCGCGGCGTGGACGCCCTCGACGTAGCCGGGGAGCGCGGTGGCCAACTCCTCGTCCACGGGCGTGCCCGTCACGACGGAGCGCAGCGCCTCGAACACCCAGAGCAGCCCGACGGCACCGGCGTCCACGACGTGCGCCCGGGTCAGCGGGGCGAGCAACGACTCGGTCTCCTCCA
>NZ_KV824923.1:0-2300 GCF_001816085.1 Micrococcus sp. HMSC31B01 | reverse complement strand
CCCCCGCGCGGCGGACCCGCCGCGCCCACCCGCTTCGAAAGGACACACCATGAGCGCCGACCAGCAGCGTCCGCACGGCTCCTCCGACGCCGAGCGCGGCTCCGAGGAGGAGCCCATCGTGTTCAACGACCGTCGCCGCATCGACCCCGAGACCGGTGAGCCCCGCGTCTCCGCCGAGAGCGCGGCCGAGCAGGCCGAGGACGGCGACGCCCTCGCCCAGGCCGAGCGCATCCTCGACGAGGCCGGCGCGGAGGCCGGGACCGAGGCGCCGCAGCCCGCGGCCTCGGACCGCGAGGCCGAGCTCGAGACCGACCTGCGCCGTCTGCAGGCCGAGTACGTGAACTACAAGCGCCGCGTGGACCGCGACCGCGACCTGGCCAGGGACGCCGGCGTGCTCAAGGCCGTCACGGCGCTGCTGCCGGTGCTCGACGACATCGACGCCGCCCGCGCCGCCGGCGACCTGACGGACGGTCCGTTCGCCGCCATCGCGACCAAGCTCGACACCGCCCTGGCCGGCCTCGGCCTCGAGCGTCACGACCAGGAGGCCCTGGCCGGCGTCGAGTTCGACCCGGCCGTGCACGAGGCCGTGATGCGCCAGCCGCACGCAGAGGTGCCCGCGGACCACGTGGTCCAGGTCTTCCGCAACGGCTACCTCCGGGACGGCCGCGTGCTGCGCGCCGCCCAGGTGATGGTCTCCGCCGGAGACGAGTGACCCCGTCGGCCGGCGGCCCACCCCGCCGCCGGCCGACCCCCTGACCGATACACACGAGAGGAGGCACCATGGCCTCGCAGGATTGGATGGACAAGGACTTCTACGCGACCCTGGGGGTGTCCAAGGACGCCTCCGATGCGGATGTGAAGAAGGCCTACCGCAAGCTCGCCCGCACCCACCACCCGGACCAGAACCCCGGGGATGAGGCGGCCGAGAAGAAGTTCAAGGAGATCTCGGAGGCGTACGCCGTCCTGAGCGACCCCCAGGAGCGCCAGGAGTACGACGCGATCCGCGCGATGGGCGGCGGCGCCCGGTTCTCCGCCCCGGGCGGTGCCGACGGCGGCGGCTTCGAGGACGTCTTCGGCGGGATGTTCGGCGGCGGGGGCGGCCCCCGCACCACGCAGTCCGGGCCCGACCTGTCGGACCTGTTCAGCGGGATGTTCGGCGGCGCCGCGGGCCAGACCGGCGGCTTCGGCCCCGGCGGCTTCGGCCCCGGCGGCTTCGGCGACGCCGGCTACGCGCGGCCGCGCCCCACGAAGGGCGCGGACCGCACCGCCACCACCACGATCTCCTTCCGCGGCTCGATCCAGGGCACCACGGTGTCCCTGCGCGCCCCGGACGGCGAGACGATCGAGGTGAAGATCCCGAAGGGCATCCGCGACGGCCAGAAGGTCCGTGCCCGCGGCAAGGGCGCGCCCGGTGCGGCCGGCCGCGGCGACCTGCTGGTCACCGTGCACGTGCGCGAGCACGAGTTCTTCCACCGGGACGGGGACGACCTGCGCATCACCGTGCCCGTCACCTTCCCCGAGGCCGCCCTCGGCGCCACGATCGAGGTGCCCACGCTGGAGCGCCCCGTGAAGGTGAAGGTGCCGGCGGGCTCCCAGTGTGGCCGCGTGCTGCGCCTGAAGGGCCGCGGTGTCGAGCGCGGGACGACGACGGGTGACCTGCTCGTGGAGCTGCGCGTCACCGTGCCCACCACGCTCAACGACGACGCCCGCGCCGCCGTCGAGGCCCTGCAGTCCGCCACTGCCGGCGACGATCCGCGGCGGGAGCTGGCCCGGAAGGCAGCCTGGTGAGCGCCCGCGACGGCGCCGCCCGTGCGGACCGGGGCCGCGAGGGGGGTCCCGACCGGCACGCCCCGGTCTTCGTGATCTCCGTGGCCGCCGAGATGGCGGACATGCATCCGCAGACCCTGCGCCAGTACGACCGGCTCGGCCTCGTGGTCCCCGCCCGCCAGGACGGACGGCACCGCCGCTACTCCCTCGCCGACGTCGAGCGGCTGCAGACCGTGCAGACCCTGAGCCGCGAAGGCATCTCGCTGGAGGGCATCCGCCGCGTGATCGCGCTGCAGCGCGAGGTCGAGCAGCTGCAGGACACCGTGGTCGAGCTGGCTGCCCAGGTGGACCGCCTCCACCACGCCTCCCGCCTGGCCCGCGTCTTCACCGTGGGCTCCGGCGGTGACGTCTCGGCCCGCTACGCCGACCGGATGGCCGTCCGCCGTCACGCCGCGGCACGGGCCGGGGCGGACACCGCGGGCGAGGCCTGCCCGAGCGGCCTGCGGAGGCTGCCCTCCGGCGTCGCAGGCCTC
>NZ_KV824922.1:0-1746 GCF_001816085.1 Micrococcus sp. HMSC31B01 | reverse complement strand
GGCGCTGCTGGGTCTGCGCCTGCGCTGACCCCGCCGGGCGCGGCCGGGCGTCAGCGTCCGCCGCGCCCGCGCAGATAGCGCTCGAACTCCCGCGCGATCGACTCGCCCGAGGCCTCCGGCAGCTGCTGGGTGTCCTGGGCCTCCTCGAGCTGCCGGACGTAGGCGGCGACGTCGGGGTCCTCGGCGGCCAGCTCGTCCACGCCGCGCTGCCAGGCCCTCGCGTCGTCCTCGAGCCCGCGCGTGGACACGCTCACGTGCAGCAGGTCCTCGACCGCCTCGACCAGCCCGAGCAGCGTCTTGGGGGAGGGCGCCTGGGCCACGTAGTGGGGCACCGTCCCCCACAGCGAGAGGCTCGGCAGGCCGCGGCGCGCGGCCTCGTCCGCGATGACGCCGATGATCCCGGTGGGCCCCTCGTAGACCGGACGGTCCGCGCCGACGGCCACCCGCACGTCCACGAGCGGCGAGGTCGGGCGGGCGCGCAGGGGCCGGGTGTGGGGCACGTCCGCCAGCAGCGCGCCCAGCGTCACGACGGCGTCCACGTCACGCGCGTCGGCCGCCGTGAACAGCTCCTCGAGGAACGCGCGCCACCGCACGTTCGGCTCCACGCCGACGGCGAGGAGCACACGCACCCCGTCCGGCGGGGCAGCCTCGCCCGCGACGGGCCGACCCTCACGGTCCAGGAGCGCCTCGTGCAGGGTGACCGCCGGCCAGTCCAGCGTCCCCAGCCCGTCGGCGTCGCGCCGGACCAGGGGTCGAGTGACCTGGTAGTCGTAGAACTCGCCGTCGCACACCCGTCCCGCGTCCGCGGCGTCCCACTGCTCCCGCAGCGCGCCCAGGGCCCCGGTCGCGGCCTCCCCGGCGTCGTTCCACCCCTCGAAGGCCATCAGCAGGACCGTGGGGGCCCGCCGCCCGGCCTCGAGCGCGTCCACGGTCGCCGTCAGGTGGGTCCGCAGCGGGCCCAGGACGTCGTCCGGCTGGTCCTCGGAGGTAGCGTCGGTCATGGCGGCCAGCCTAGACACGGCCCGACGACGGGGTCACGGCCCGCGACCCGCCCGGCACACCCCGGCGGCGGCGCTCGATAGGATGCACTCCATGCCCCGCCACCCCGCGCCCGCCCCGGACGACCGTGCCCGCCACCTGCCACGCGCCGTCCTGTGGGACATGGACGGCACCCTCGTGGACACGGAGCCCCTGTGGAACGCCGTCCAGCGCCGCCTGGTGGTCGAGCACGGCGGCACCTGGTCGGATGACCTGGCCGGCTCCCTCGTGGGACGCCCCCTCGACGAGGGAGCGCGCCGCCTGCAGGAGGCCGGGCTGGACCTGCCCGTGCAGCGGATCATCGACCTGACGATGGACGAGGTCGTCCAGGGGGTCGTCCGTGGGGTGCCATGGCGGCCGGGTGCCCGGGAGCTGCTCGTCGCGCTCGCCGAGGCCGGCGTGTCGGGCGCCCTCGTGACGATGTCCCATGCCCCACTGGCCCGCGCACTGGCCGAGCGGGCGCCGGCGGGCACGCTGGACGTCGTCGTCTCGGGGGACATGGTCTCCCGGGGCAAGCCCGACCCGGAGGCGTACCAGCTGGGCCTGCAGCTGCTGGCCGAGCGGACACCGGGGCTGACGGCCGCCGACTGTGTGGCGGTCGAGGACTCCCCGGTGGGCGTCGGCGCGGCCGTGGCCGCGGGCCTGCCGACGGTCGGCGTGCCCAGCGTGCTGCCGCTGCCGGCAGGGCTCGCGACCGTCGAGTGGACG
>NZ_KV824921.1:0-651 GCF_001816085.1 Micrococcus sp. HMSC31B01 | reverse complement strand
TGGCCGGGCGGCTCGAGCAGCCGATGGGCGCGGCCCTCGTGCCGGGCGGCCGCGTGCTGGTGACGGGCCCGAACGGGGCCGGGAAGTCCACGCTGCTGCGCGTGCTCGCCGGGGACCTGGAGCCCACGAGCGGCTTGGTGACCGTGGGCGCCGACGTGCGCGTGCGCCTCGTGGCGCAGGAGACCCCCGCGTGGGACGAGGAGCGCACCGCCGCCGCCGTGTTCGAGGAGCACGTGCGCCGCGTCGGCGCGGACGAGGCCGGCGTCGACGACCTGGGCCGTCCCCTGCCGGCCCCCACGCTGCCCTCGCTCGGGCTGCTCACCGCCGAGGCCGCGGACACCCCGGTCGGACGCCTGTCCCAGGGGCAGCAGGCCCGTCTGCACCTGGCGATGGTGCTCATCGAGCGCCCCCACGTGCTGCTGCTGGACGAGCCGACGAACCACCTCTCCCCCGCGCTCGTGGACGAGATGACCGAGGCCCTGCAGGTCACGGAGCAGGCCGTCGTCGTGGTGACCCACGACCGGCAGATGCTCGCCGACCTCGCCGACTGGCCGCGCGTCGAGCTGCGGACCGACGCCGCGGCGGTGTGAGGCGGGCGGGGCCCCTGGCCACAGGCCCGGCCCGGCGGTCCGCCCTCAGAGGTGCGCCCGG
>NZ_KV824920.1:0-1135 GCF_001816085.1 Micrococcus sp. HMSC31B01 | reverse complement strand
CCTGCTCGGCCCACGCGAGCTTGCCGTCGGCCTCGAGGCGCGCGATCAGGGCCTCGCGCAGCGGGACGAGCAGCTCGACGTCGAGCGCCGCGTAGGTGAGCATCGCCTCGGGCAGCGGACGCACCGACCAGTCGGCGGCCGAATGCTCCTTGGCGAGGGTGACCCCCAGCAGCTCCTCCAGGACCGCGGCCAGGCCGACGTGCGGCAGGCCGGACACCCGGGCCGCGAGCTCGGTGTCGAACAGCCGATCGGGGCGCAGCCCCTGCTCGGCCAGGCAGGGCAGGTCCTGGCTGGCCGCGTGCAGGATCCACTCGACGCCCGCGAGGGCCTCCTGCAGCGGGGCCAGCCCGTCGAGGGCTTCGGGATCGACGAGCCAGATGCCGGCGCCCTCGCGCTTGAGCTGGACGAGCATAGCCCGCTGGCCGTACCGGATCCCGGAGGCGCGCTCCGCGTCGATGGCGACGGGCCCGGTCCCCGCGGCGAGCGCCGCGGCGCAGGCCTCCAGGCCCGCGCGGGTGTCGGTGAGCCGGGGGACTCCACCGGCCGGTGTGGCGATCAGCCGCGGGGGCGCGTCCGGGGCGGCCGTCTCGGGGGCGTCGGTCATGCTGCTCCTGTTCGGGGAGGTCGGGGCGGGGACGGGCCGGGGCCCGGTGTGTCGGAGGCGCGGGCGCGCGGTCAGGGGCCGGCCGTGTGGACGTCCGCGGCGTGCTCGGGCGGCAGACCGGCGAACGCGCAGATCATGTCCGACCACGCCTCGAGATGCGAGCCGAGGTCCCGCGGGGCCGGGGTCCACGAGGCGCGCAGCTCGATGTCGGTGGTGTCCGGGGCCGCACTGAGCGTCCCGAAGCCCTCCGCGATGCTGCGCGTCGCGGTGCCGCCGGCGTGGGAGTGCTCGGCGTGGCGGCGCTCGAGCGCCTCCACGAGCCACGTCCACGCGACGGCGCCGGCCAGCTGGTCCAGTGCGACGTCCGGTTCCAGGCTCGCACGGATCCATGTCACCGCCCGGAAGCCTCCCGGCCACCGGGCGTCCGGGGCCGGGTCGTGCAGGAGGACGAACCGCCCCGTGGCCAGCACGCCGCCGGTCGCGCCCGGCCCGTCGCACACGTCGGCGGCGAGGGCGACGGCGAAGGGCGCC
>NZ_KV824919.1:0-12038 GCF_001816085.1 Micrococcus sp. HMSC31B01 | reverse complement strand
CGGCCGTGACGACCGCCCGCTCGCCCACGACGCGGGCCCGACCCGCCCAGCGACGCAGCCGCGCCCCGGCCACGTTCACAGCGCGGTGATCCCGGTGGGCCGTTCGCCGCCGGTCCACGCGATGCGCTCCCGCACGAGCTCCGACCGCTTGCGCTCGAGCATCTCCTGGGCTTCCTCGGTGCGCCCCTGGGCCATGGCCCGGGCGTAGAGGTTGTAGCCGCGCGTCACCGCGCGAGGGCTGCCGTCCATCGTCAGGACGCCCCGCTCGATCCAGATCACGCGCTGGCACATCTCCTGGATGGTGCTGAGGGAGTGGCTGACCAGGAACACGCAGCCGGCCTGCTCGCGCAGCTCGTCGAGCCGCTGGCGCGTGCGCTCCCGGAACTGGGCGTCGCCCGTGTTGAGCGCCTCGTCGATCACGAGGATGTCCGGGTCCACCGAGGTGGCGATCGCGAACTGCAGGCGCGCGGCCATGCCCGAGGAGTACGCCTTGAGCGGCAGCTGGAGCGCGTGGTCGTCGAGGCCGGACAGGGCGACGACGGCGTCCCGCTTGGCTTCCGCCTCCGCGCGGGACATCCCCATCGCCAGGCAGCCCAGACGGATGTTGTCCTCACCGGAGACCTGGCGCACGAGCGCGGCGTTGACGCCCAGCATCACGGGCGTGGAGGTCGCGTAGATGTGGCCGGTGGTCGGGCGCATCTGGCCGGTGATGAGCTTCATCAGGGTGGACTTGCCGGACCCGTTCGTGCCGATCACGCCCACGGACTCGCCGCGCCCCACCACGAACGACAGCGGCTGCAGCGCCTGGACCTCCGTGGTGCGCACGCCGCGGGCGGCGCGGACCCGACCCCGCAGGCCCCGGCGGGGCTGGACCGCTTCGGCCGAGAGGACGCGGTAGGTCATGGACGCCTCGTCGACGACGACGGAGGGAGTCAGCGGCTCCGCGCTCATCGTTCCTCCCCGTAGGTCTCCTCGGCGCGCCAGAACACCACGGTCCCCACCACGAGCAGGGCCGCCGTCCACGCCGCGAGGACGATCCACCGCATGGGGTCCGCGTCGGAGGCGTACAGCAGGGACTGTCGCGCGATGTCCAGGACGCAGAACAGCGGGTTCAGATGCATGGCGGTCATCAACGGCGGGATGTCCGCGAAGCGGTCGGCGCTGAAGAACACGGCGGAGACGTAGAGCCAGATCCGGGTGCCGAACGCGATGAGGTTGGACAGGTCGGACCAGCGGGCCACGTAGCGGGCCAGCAGGAGGGAGGCGCCGACGTTGAACAGCGTCTGCAGCGCCAACAGCGGGATCAGCAGCAGCCAGCGCCACGTGATCTGCTCCATCGGCGGGATGGCCAGGACCAGCACCAGCATCACCACCAGTGTCGGGCCGAAGAGCATCAGCTCGCGGATGTTCGTCGCGATCGGCAGGGTGGCCCGCGGGAAGCGGAAGGCGCGGACGATGGAGAGGTTGGTCGAGATCGAACGCGACCCCGCCGTGATCGCGCTCGAGGTGTAGCGGAACAGGAACACGCCGATGATCAGGTAGCCGAGGAAGTTCGGCACGCCACGGCCGGTGCCCAGCAGCAGCCCGAACACGAGGAAGTACGCCGCGCCGTCGAGGATCGGGTTGAGGACCATCCAGACGCGGCCGAGCGCGTTGACGGAGTTCGCCCCGGCGATCCGGGAGCGGGAGTCGAACAGGATGAACGAGCGGTACTCCCAGAGGGAGGCCAGGTAGCGCGCCAGGCCCGGGCGGGCGCCCACTCGGCGCAGGGTGGCTCCGTCCACGGTGAGGACCGCGGTGCCGCTCGGGACGCGGGGATCGCCGGTGTCTGCCATGCCGTCGCGGCCTCTCTTCATGCAGGCGGGAAGGCGGGCCGGGGCGGCCCGCCGCGAGTCGCCACTCTAGCAACCGGCGGTGCCGCGGCGCCGTCAGTAGACTGGCGACAGCTCGCGCCCGCGTCGAGCCTGATCGGGCCGCGGCCGCGGTCGGTCGTCCAGTCAAGAGGAGCAACTGTGCCCAAGGTCATGCCCATCTACGGAACCCGCCCGGAGGCCATCAAGGTGGCCCCCATCGTCAAGGCGCTGCAGGCTGACGAGCGGTTCGAGTGCGTGGTGACCGTCACGGGGCAGCACCGCGAGATGCTGGACCAGGTCAATGAGCTGTTCGGCATTGTCCCGGACCACGACCTGAACATCATCCAGCCCCGCCAGACCCTCAACGGGGTGTTCGCCCGCACCCTCGACGGGCTCGACGCCGTCCTCGAGCAGGAGCGGCCGGACGCCGTCGTCGTCCAGGGCGACACCACGACCTCGACGGCGGGCGCCGTCGCCGCCTTCAACCGCGGCATCCCCGTGGTCCACGCCGAGGCGGGCCTGCGCAGCTTCGACATCCTCTCCCCGTTCCCGGAGGAGGCCAACCGCAAGATCACCAGCCAGATCTCGGCGCTGCACCTGCCCCCGACCACCGTGAGCCGGGACAACCTGCTGCGTGAGGCCGTGGCCCCGGAGGACGTCTACGTCACGGGCAACACCGTGATCGACGCGCTGCTGGAGGCCGTCAGCCACCAGGTGCCGTTCGAGGACGAGCGTCTGGCCGGGCTGGAGGCGTCCGGCCGTCGCGTCGTCCTGGTGACCACCCACCGGCGCGAGAACCAGGGCGACGCGATGCGCGGCGTCGGGCGCGCCCTGGCCCGCCTGGCCGCGGACCACCCGGAGGTCACCTTCGTCCTGCCGGCGCATCGCAACCCGGTGGTGCGCGAGGCGATCCTGCCGGAGATCGAGGGCCGCGAGAACGTGCTCGTGACCGAGCCCCTGGCCTACGGCGAGTTCACCCACCTGCTGTCGGTGGCCACCGTCGTGCTGACGGACTCCGGCGGCGTCCAGGAGGAGGCCCCGTCGCTGGGCAAGCCCGTCCTCGTGATGCGCGAGAACACCGAGCGTCCCGAGGCCGTGACCGCCGGCACCGTGCGTCTGATCGGCACGGACGAGGAGGTCGTGGTCACCGAGGTCACCCGCCTGCTGACGGACGAGGCCGCGTACAGCGCGATGTCCCAGGCGGTGAACCCCTACGGCGACGGCCGCGCGGCAGAGCGCACCGTCTCCGCGATCGCCGAGCTGCTCGGCGTGGGCGAGCGCATGCCGGAGTTCGCCCCGGACGACCGCGGCTGACCCGCCACGCGCACGAGGCCGTCCTCCCCGTCGGGGAGGGCGGCCTCGAGCGTTCCGGGAGGGGCGGCTCAGCCGTCCTCGCGGTGCGGCGGGCGCGCGTCCTCGGGCTCGATCTTCGGAAGGGCGCCGGTGCGCGGCCCGCCCGGCACCACGGGCAGGTTGGTCTCGGGCGCCCGCCACCACGCGATCGCGCCCAGGAGGATCACGGCACCGGTGACCACGAACGCCCAGCCGTAGCCGGCGACGTCGACCACCAGGCCGGCCGCCAGCGGGCCGACGATCGCTCCCAGGTCCGCGGACATCTGAGCCGAGGACATGACCGAGCCGGAGCGCCGGTCCTGGCCCACGACGTCGGCGATCGCCGCCTGCTGCGGGGCGTTCAGGATGCCCGTGCCCGCGCCGGAGACCAAGCAGGCGATCAGGAACAGCGACGGAGTGCCGACCCAGCCGATGGCGCCCGTGGTCACGGCCATCACGAGCAGACCCGTGAGGATCAGGGGCTTGCGTCCGTGCACGTCGGAGAGCCGGGAGCTGAACGACACGGCCACCACGTTGCCCAGCGCGAACACGGACAGGGCCAGGCCCGCCATCATCGCCCCGTCCACCTGCCAGCCGAGCAGGCCCGTGCCGGCGAACGCGGTGGCCGCGAACAGGGGCATCACCGAGTTGCGCACACCGAACGTCGCCCAGCCGTTGGCGAAGAAGGAGACCAGCGCGGCCCGGTAGGACGGGTTGGACAGGGCCTCCCGGACCGGCATGGCGGGGCGGACGTCGCGGACGGCGCGGTCCGCGAGCCGGGTGTCCTTGAGCAGGAAGAACACGAGGGCCGCCGCCACCACCAGGGAGCTGCCGTAGATGAGGAACGGGGCCCGGTACCCGAACACGGACAGGGCGGAGCCCACGATCGGACCCACGATGTTGCCGATCAGGAACGCGGACGCGTAGGCGCCCGAGATCCGGCCGCGCATCGTGGGCGGGGACTTGCGGGCCAGGAACGCCATGGCGGACACGGTGAAGAGGGTGGAGCCGACGCCGCCGAGCGCCCGGAAGAGGAGCAGCTGCGGGAAGGTCTGCGCGAAGGCCACCAGGAACATGGACGCGGCCACGATCAGCACGCCCGTCATGTACACGGGCGTCTCGCCGAGCCGGTTCGTCAGCTTGCCGGAGACCGGGGCGAACAGGAGGCGGGTCAGCCCGAACGCGGACACGACGGCGGCCACCCCGACGGCGGACGCGTCGAACGTCGCCGCGTACTGCGGCAGCAGCGGGGCGATGATGCCGAAGCCGATCGCGATGATGAACGCGGCGGCGACGAGGACCTTGATCTCACGGGGCAGGGGGACCCGCGAGGAGCGGGCGGACGACGACGGCATGACCGCCATCTTCGCACGGCGCCGGGTGTGCGGCCCGGGGCGGGCGACGGCCCGTGTGACAGACTGGGCCCGTGGAAATCGTGCTCATAGTCTCAGTCGTGGCCGCCCTGCTGCTGGGCGGCGTGCTCGTCGGCCTGCTGGATCGGCGCCCCGCCCCGCCGAAGGGCTCGTACCAGGGAGTGCGGGACGCGGACGACCCGCGCCCGAGTCCGCGGCACGCGGCCCCGTCGGGGTCCACCGCCGTCCTGGAGCGCCCCGAGGTCGACGAGGCGCCGGCCGTCGTCGCCGAGCCGGAGCCCGCCGTCGTCGAGGAGGTGGAGCCCGCCCCGGCGAAGCCCGAGTACGAGCGGCCCGAGGCCGCCGGCTCGCGCCTGGCCCGCCTGCGGGCCCGCCTGCTCAAGTCCAACAACGTCTTCGGCAAGGGCCTGCTGGCGCTGCTGTCCCAGGACCGCATCGACGACGACGTGTGGGACGAGATCGAGGAGACGCTGCTGATGGCGGACCTCGGCACCGAGCCCACCCTGGAGCTCGTCGACCGCCTCAAGGCCCGCGTCACGGTCGAGGGCACGCGTGACCCCGAGCAGGTGCGCACCCTGCTGCGCGAGGAGCTCGTGGCGATGGTGGACCCCTCGATGGACCGCCGTCTCGCCGCGACCCGCAAGGGCGACCGCCCCGCCGTGACCATGGTCGTGGGCGTCAACGGCGTCGGCAAGACCACCACCGTGGGCAAGCTCGCCCGTGTGCTCGTGGCGGAGGACCGCACCGTCGTGCTCGGCGCCGCCGACACCTTCCGCGCCGCCGCCGCCGAGCAGCTCGCCACGTGGGGCGCCCGCGTGGGCGTCGAGACCGTCCGCTCCGAGAAGGAGGGCGCCGACCCGGCGTCCGTCGCCTTCGAGGCCGTGGAGCTCGGCATCGCCGAGGGCGTCGACGTCGTGCTCGTGGACACCGCGGGCCGCCTGCAGAACAAGGCCAACCTCATGGACGAGCTCGGCAAGATCAAGCGCGTCATCGAGAAGCAGGCCGAGGTGGACGAGGTCCTGCTCGTGCTCGACGCCACCACGGGCCAGAACGGCCTGACCCAGGCGAAGGTGTTCGCCGAGGTCGTGGACGTCACCGGCATCGTGCTGACCAAGCTGGACGGCACCGCCAAGGGCGGCATCGTGATCGCCATCCAGCGCCAGCTCGGCGTGCCCGTCAAGCTGATCGGCCTCGGCGAGGGCCCCGATGACCTCGCACCGTTCACCGCCGAGGGCTTCGTGGACGCACTGCTGACCGACTGACGTCCCGCACCCGGTCCAGGGCCCCTCCCGACGACGTCGGGAGGGGCCCTGTTCAGTCACGGAGACGTCATCGACGTGTGGCGTGGCCCACTCCTCCGGTATCGTCCCTCCATCGGCCCCGATCGGGGCCGGGCAGCGACGCCGCGGGACGGGCGTTCGCCCCCGGCTCGCGGCCCGGACCGAAGGAGACCCCCATGGAGGAGTCGAACGTCCTGGACGCAGGGACAGTGTGGATGGTGACGAGCGCGGCGATGGTCCTGCTCATGACACCCGGACTGGCCATCTTCTACGGCGGCATGACCCGCGCGAAGTCCTCGCTCAACATGATCATGATGTCCTTCGTCTCGATGGGCCTCGTCGGAGTCGTCTGGGTCCTGTGGGTCCACGGGATGACCGGCGGCGACGGGTGGGCCGGGGTGGTGGGGAACCCCGCCGGTGACCTCGGGCTGACCGGCACGATGGCCGAGGGCGGGCTCGTCGCCGCGGCCTACGGCGCCACCTTCGCGATCATCGCGGTCGCCCTCATCTCCGGCGCGGTGGCCGACCGGTTCAAGTTCGTCACGTGGTGCGTCTTCGTGCCCGTCTGGACCACCGTCGTCTACGCCCCGCTGGCCTACATGGTGTGGGGCGGCGGGCTCCTCTCCGAGGACGGCGCCATCGGCGCCCGCCTGGGGGAGGCCCTCGACTTCGCCGGTGGCCTCGTGGTGCACATCAGCGCCGGCGTGGCCGCCCTCGTGCTCGCGCTGCTGCTGGGCAAGCGCCACGGCTTCGGCGTGGACCCCGGCCACCGGCCGCACAACGTCCCGTTCACCATGCTCGGCGCGGCCCTGCTCTGGTTCGGCTGGTTCGGGTTCAACGGGGGCGCGGCGGGCGGCGTCGACGAGCTCGGACTGATCTGGGTGGACACCCTCGCCGCCGGCGCCGCCGGCATGCTCGGCTGGGTGTTCGTGGAGTGGCTGCGCCGCGGCCGGCCGACCTCGATCGGCACCGCGTCCGGGATCGTCTCGGGCCTGGTCGCCATCACGCCCGCGTGCGCCTATGTGAGCCCCCTGGGGGCCGTGGTGATCGGCCTGGTCTCCGGTGCGGCCAGCGCGCTCGCGGTCAACCTCAAGTACCGCCTCGGCTTCGACGATTCGCTCGACGTCGTCGGCGTGCACCTCACCTCCGGCATCCTGGGCACCGTGCTGATCGGCTTCTTCGCCCTGCCGGGCGAGGGCAGGGCGGGCCTGTTCTACGGCGGAGACGCCGGTCTCCTGGTGGCCCAGACGGTGGCCGTGCTCGTCGCCGTGGTCTTCACCGCCGTGGTGACCACCGCCATCGCCCTGGTCCTGCGCGGGACCATGGGCCTGCGGGTGAGCAAGGAGGACGAGGAGCGGGGCGTCGATCTGACCCTGCACGACGAGTCGGCCTACGACGTCGGCTTCGGCGGGGTGCCCGTCCCCGCCGAGGCGCGGTGAGCCGCGGCGGACGGGTGAGGCCGGTCGGTTGCTAGGCTTGGCGGGCGCCGCGGTGGATGCCGCGGCGCCCGCGACCGACCGCGTCCGGATCAGTCGACCCCGCTTCGAAGGATCACACCCGCCGTGTTCAACTCCCTGTCCGACCGCCTCACAGCCACCTTCCGCAGCCTCAAGGGCAAGGGGCGGCTGAGCGAGGCGGACATCGACGCCACCGCACGCGAGATCCGCCGCGCCCTCCTGGACGCCGACGTCGCCGTGCCCGTGGTCCGCCAGTTCATCGCGCAGATCAAGGAGCGCGCCCTCGGAGCCGAGGTGGCCCAGGCCCTGAACCCGGGCCAGCAGGTCGTGAAGATCGTCAACGAGGAGCTCGTGGGCATCCTCGGCGGCGAGACCCGGCGCATCCAGCACGCCAAGACGGGCACCACCGTCATCATGCTCGTGGGCCTGCAGGGCGCCGGCAAGACGACCCTCGCCGGCAAGCTCGCCCACCTGCTCAAGTCCCAGGGCCACACCCCGCTGCTCGTGGCCTGCGACCTCCAGCGCCCGAACGCCGTGAAGCAGCTGCAGGTCGGCGGCGAGCGCGCCGGCGTCCCGGTCTACGCGCCGCACCCCGGCGTCTCCTCCGAGTTCGAGGCCGCCACGGGCGACCCGGTGCAGGTGGCCCGCGACGGCGTCGCCGAGGCCAACACGAAGTACCACGACGTGGTCATCATCGACACCGCCGGCCGCCTCGGCGTGGACGCCGAGCTCATGCAGCAGGCCGCGGACATCCGCGCCGCCGTGGACCCGGACGAGGTGCTCTTCGTCATCGACGCGATGATCGGCCAGGACGCCGTGGCCACGGCCCAGGCGTTCAACGAGGGCGTCGGCTTCACCGGCGTCGTGCTCACCAAGCTCGACGGCGACGCGCGCGGCGGCGCCGCGCTGTCCGTCCGCCACGTGACCGGCAAGCCGATCATGTTCGCCTCCACGGGCGAGGGCCTGAAGGACTTCGAGGTCTTCCACCCGGACCGCATGGCCTCGCGCATCCTCGACATGGGCGACGTGCTCTCCCTGATCGAGCAGGCCGAGCAGAACTGGGACCGCAGCGAGGCCGAGAAGATGGCCCGCAAGTTCGCGGACCAGGAGGACTTCACCCTCGACGACTTCCTCGCCCAGATGCAGCAGCTCAAGAAGATGGGCTCGCTGAAGAAGATGCTCATGATGATGCCGGGTGCCCAGGGCATGCGGCAGCAGCTCGAGCAGTTCGACGAGTCGTCGATCGGCCGCGTCGAGGCGATCATCCACTCGATGACCCCGCACGAGCGCGTGGCCCCCAAGATCATCAACGGTTCGCGCCGTGCCCGCATCGCCCGCGGTTCGGGCGTGAGCGTGTCCGAGGTCAACGGCCTGCTCGAGCGCTTCGCCGAGGCGCAGAAGATGATGAAGCGCATGGCCGCCGGCGGTGGCATCCCGGGCATGCCCGGGATGCCGGGCGGCGCCTCCCGCAAGACGAAGGGCAAGGGCAAGAACGCGAAGCGCGATCGCGTGAAGTCCGGCAACCCGGCCAAGGCCGCGGCCGAGCGCAAGGCGATCGAGGAGCGGCGCGCCCGCGCCGCCCAGGCGCAGGCCGGGGCGGTGTTCGGCCGCGACGGCGCGGGCATGGAGGGCTTCGACCCGTCCACCCTCAACCTGCCGGCGGGCTTCGAGAAGTACCTCAAGGACCGCTGAGCCGCCCGCTGCTCGGTCGCGGCGCGCCGGGTGTGCACCGGCCCGCCCGATCTGGCAGAATGGCACGGTACTGAGCGTGAGCCCGGACGACCCTCTATCCTCCGCTGCGCTCCGTTCCGTGTGCCAGGTCGTCGACGCCCGCTGCCCCCACGCGGCGTCGTGCCCCGGCCCCCCAGATCCACTGAAGGAGAACCACACTCGTGGCTGTCAAGATTCGTCTGAAGCGGTTCGGCAAGATCCGCGCCCCGTTCTACCGCGTCGTCGTCATGGACTCGCGCACCCGCCGCGATGGCCGTGCCATCGAGGAGATCGGCAAGTACCACCCCACCGAGGAGCCCTCGTTCATCGAGATCGACTCGGAGCGCGCTCAGTACTGGCTCTCCGTCGGCGCCCAGCCGACCGAGCAGGTCGCCGCGCTGCTGAAGGTCACCGGTGACTGGCAGAAGTTCAAGGGCGAGTCGGGCGCCGAGGGCACCCTGAAGTCCAAGTCCGAGAAGGAGGCCTTCGTGGCCCCCGAGAAGGGCTCGGTCATCCTGCCGGAGGAGCCGAAGCAGGAGGAGGCCCCGGCCGAGTCCGAGCAGGCCGCCGAGGCTCCGGCCGCTGAGGCCCCGGCCGAGGACGCCGAGAAGTCCGAGTGACCATGCTGACCGAGGCCCTCGAGCACCTGGTGCGCGGCATCGTGGACACGCCCGAGGCGGTCCGCGTGGACGCCCGCTCCCAGCGGCGCGGCGACATGCTGGAGGTCCGCGTGGCCCCCGAGGACCTGGGTCGCGTGATCGGCCGCCAGGGTCGCACCGCCACCGCGTTGCGCACCGTGCTGGACGGCCTGGCCGGCCACCCCGTCCGCGTGGACGTGGTGGAGACCGACCGCCGCTCCTGACGGCCCGTGACGCACGGCCCGCCCGCCCCTCACCGGGCCGGCGGGCCGTCGTCGTCTGCGGCCCCGCCCCCTCCCGCCACCGACCGTCCCACCCAGGAGAGCCCATGAGTCCCGCAGCCCAGGACGACCTCGTCCGCGTCGCCCGCATCGGCAAGCCGCACGGCATCCGCGGCGAGGTGACCGTGCAGGTCTTCACCGACGACCCGGACGCCCGCTTCGCCCCCGGCGAGCGCCTCGTGGTGCGCGACGGCGCCCCGGGCCTTCCGGCGGAGCTCACCGTCACCCGGGCCCGGTGGAACAAGCAGATCCTCGTGGTCGGCTTCGGCGAGTCGCCGGACCGCAACGTCGCCGAGACCCTGCGCGGCGCCCAGCTGTTCGCCGTTCCCGCCGCGCCCGAGGAGTCCGACGAGTGGTACGAGGAGGACCTCGTGGACCTCGAGGTGCGGGTCGAGGGCGAGCGCGTCGGCGTCGTCACGGCCCTGACCACCGGGGCGGTCCAGGATCTGCTGCACGTCGCGTTGGACGGCGTCGAGGAGGAGGCCCTGGTGCCCTTCGTCGAGGAGATCGTCCCGGAGATCGACCCCGAGGCCGGCGTGCTCGTGCTGACCCCGCCGCCGGGGCTGCTCGAGCTCGCCACCGGCGTCGAGGAGGGCGCCGTAGACGGGCCCGCCGATGCGGATGCGGAGGACTGAGCGGTGCGCTTCGACGTCGTCACGATCTTCCCCGAGTACCTCGCGGTGCTCGACGTCTCGCTGCTGGGCCGTGCCCGCCGCGAGGGCCTCGTGGACGTGCACGTCCACGACCTGCGCGACTTCACCGTCGACCGGCACCGCACCGTGGACGACACGCCCTACGGCGGCGGCGCCGGCATGGTGATGAAACCGGAGCCGTGGGCGCTCGCGCTCGAGCACGTGGCGGCCCAGGGGCCCGTGTCACCGGCCCCCGCCGAGTCGTCGTCGGCGGAGCCGGGGGACCGCCCCGTGCTGCTCGTGCCGACGCCCTCGGGGGAGCGCTTCACCCAGCGGTTCGCCCGGGAACTGGCGGGCCGGGAGCACGTGGCGATCGCGTGCGGCCGCTACGAGGGGATCGACGAGCGCGTCTTCGGCTGGGCCGAGGAGCTCTTCGAGGTGCGGCTGGTCTCGCTGGGCGACTACGTGCTCAACGGCGGCGAGGTCGCGGCGCTGGCGATGATCGAGGCCGTCGGCCGCCTCGTGCCGGGCGTCGTGGGCAACCCGGCCTCGCTCGTCGAGGAGTCCCACGAGGACGGCCTGCTGGAGTACCCGGTCTACACCAAGCCCGCGGACTGGCGGGGCCGTGCGGTGCCGCCCGTGCTGCTCTCGGGCGACCACGGCAAGGTCGCGGCCTGGCGTCGGGCCCAGCAGGAGGAGCGCACGCGCGAGCGACGTCCGGACCTGTGGGCGGCGTACGACTCCGAGGACTGACCCGCCACGCCCGACGGGCTGGAGGGGCGTCGCGACGTCGTCGGCTGTGGCATAATGGGTCCTCGTGTCCGCCGGACGCCCGACCTGCCACAGGGGGCGCGCGTCAACGGATCGGACCCCGGGACCGCACCCCACGTGCGGAGCCCGGCCCTCGGCTCGGGACCCGGCCCCCTCGTCATGCGGACGTGGACGGGCCGTGCGCCCGCCTACCACGCGGTTGACCTGTGGCATCCGCCAGGAGAGACGACATGCACATTCTCGACTCGTTCGACAAGAAGACGCTGCGCGACGACATCCCGGAGTTCGCCCCCGGCGACACCGTCAAGGTGCACGTGAACATCATCGAGGGCAAGACTGCCCGCGTCCAGGTGTTCCAGGGCTACGTCATGGGCCGTCAGGGCTACGGCGTGCGCGAGACCTTCCGCGTCCGCAAGGTGTCCTTCGGTGTCGGCGTGGAGCGCGTGTTCCCGGTGCACTCCCCGGTCATCGACAAGATCGAGGTCGTCACCAAGGGCGACGTGCGCCGCGCGAAGCTGTACTACATGCGCGACCGCCACGGCAAGGCCGCCCGCATCCGCGAGAAGCGCGTCGACGCCAAGTGATCATCCCGGTCGGCCCCGCCGACCGGTGATCGACCCATGCGCACCTCGGAGCCCCGTGACCCCCGCCGGTCACGGGGCTCCGTCGCGTCCGGGGCCGGCTCCTCCTCGGGCCCGACGGCGGCCCCCG
>NZ_KV824918.1:0-702 GCF_001816085.1 Micrococcus sp. HMSC31B01 | reverse complement strand
CGCCCGCCGTGCCCGCCGCCGCGTCCGCGCCGTCCCGCGGGTCGCCGTCGGGCATGTCCGCGAACGGCCAGTCCAGGCGCAGGGGCGGCTCGGGCACGGTGATCCGGTGCGCCTCCAGCTCGTCGAAGCGCCGGTTGAACATCTGCACGATCCCCGCCGACCGGCTCGAGCGCTGGTGCTTGCCGGTGCCCTTCGGGGGCCGCCACGAGCCCTGCATCTGCTCCCGCGCGTCCTCCACGGCCAGCTCCAGCCGCTCGCGCTCGGCGTTCTGCTCGGCGTACTCCTGCTCCCAGGCGGCCCGGGCGCGGCGGCGCCCCTTCGCCCAGCCGGCGTACCCGCCGGAGTACCGCCGCGGCCGCCCGTCCTGGCTGGGATCCAGGTCCACGATGTCGGTGCACACGGCGCGCAGCAGGGCGCGGTCGTGGCTGACGACGGCGACCCCGCCCGGGTGCTCCACCAGCCGGCGGGTGAGGAAGTCCAGGGCGACGTCGTCCAGGTGGTTGGTCGGCTCGTCCAGCAGCAGCAGGTCCGGCCGGGAGCCGAGGGTGACGGCCAGGCGCACCCGGTGGCGCTGGCCGACCGAGAGCGATGTGAGGGGGTGCTCGCGGTCCGTGCACGCGTGCAGCCCCTCGAGGTCCATGTCCACGCGCCGGCCGGCGTCCCAGGCGTCGTAGAGGTGGGCCCGCTCCAGCGCGGTGGAGT
>NZ_KV824917.1:0-835 GCF_001816085.1 Micrococcus sp. HMSC31B01 | reverse complement strand
CGACCGGCGGGGCGTCGTCGCGCGGGGACTCGGGACGCGGCAGGGGCTCGGGCGTCCAGGACGCGGCCGGGGGATGGCTCACTCGGGTCTCCTGCTCGAGGTCGGGGGTCAGGCCAGTCTACGGACGCCTCGTCAGGCGTCGGCCGCCACGGCCCGGCGACGGCGCGGCCTGGGCTGGCAGCGCGGGCACAGGTGGCTCGCACGGTTCATGAACGGCTCGCGGACGATGCGGGAGTCGACCCCCTCGGCGGCGCAGCGGCGACACGGCTGCCCGGTGCGCCCGTAGGCCGCCAGCGAGCGGGCGAAGTAGCCCGATCGCCCGTCCACGTTGACGTAGAGCGCGTCGAAGCTCGTGCCCCCCACCTCCAGGGCCCGGCGCATCACGTCCTGGACGGCCGCCATGAGGCGCAGCGTGTCCGCCCGGCGCATGCGCTCGGTCGGGCGCTCGGGGTGCAGGCGGGCGCCCCACAGGGCCTCGTCCGCGTAGATGTTGCCGATCCCGGAGACCAGCGACTGGTCCAGCAGCGCGCGCTTGAGGGTGGAGCGGCGGCGCGCCAGGCGCGCGTGCACGGCCGCGGGGTCGAACAGGGGGTGCAGCGGGTCCAGGGCGATGTGGGCGGCCGTGGTGGGGATCCGCTCGCCGCCGGCGGCGTCGTCGGGCCGCAGCGCGTCGAGCCACCAGCCGCCGAAGATCCGCTGGTCCACGAACCGCAGCTCGCGGGCGGAGCCGTCCGCCGCGGTGACGGGCAGGCGCAGGCGCAGGTGTCGCTGGTCGGCGGCCCCCGGTTCGTCCACGAGGATCTGCCCGCTCATCCCCAGGTGCACGACGACGGCG
>NZ_KV824916.1:0-665 GCF_001816085.1 Micrococcus sp. HMSC31B01 | reverse complement strand
CCGCCAGGTGGGCGCGGCGCAGGGCCCGGGCGAAGGCCAGGGCGCCGTCGACGGCCCCCTGCCCGTCGGCGTCGGCGGCGACGCGGATCACGAGGTCCTCGCGGGTGGCGGTGCCGGTGTAGCCGTGGTCGAGGTCGCACTGGGGGTCGGCGCAGCCGGCGGGCTGCAGGTCCAGTCGCTGGCCTCCGGCCCACATCAGCCCGAGGGTCATCTCGGCCACGGGGTCGGACGGCCGGAAGCGGGCGGGGTCGGCGTGGCCGGTGGTCAGGACCACGGAGCCGAGGGCGCGGACCGGGACCATCTCGGTGGAGACCTGGGCGAGGACCGCCTGGCCGGCCGGGTCGGCGGCGTGGTCGTCGAGGTGGACGGCCAGCAGGGTGTCCCCGGCGAGCACGAGGGCCGTGATGTGCCGGTGGATCTCCTCGTAGTCGAAGTGCGTGTCCACGTGGACGAGGTGCGCGTCCGGGGTGCGGCCTTCGAGCTCGAGGGCGATGGCGTGCGCCACGAGGTCCGGGTAGAAGCCGGCGCGGACGAGTGAGGCGTCGAGGCCGCCGCTGCCGTCCAGGGTGCGGGCCTCGCGCTGCCGGCCCTCGGCCTCGGGGGCGTCGGGGCGGTGGTCGGGACGGCCTGGCTCGTGACTCCTGCGGAACGGGCTCATGTCCCCC
>NZ_KV824915.1:0-658 GCF_001816085.1 Micrococcus sp. HMSC31B01 | reverse complement strand
ATCGGCTGGGCCGCCGGGACCCACGTGTCCGCGGCACTGCTGGCGGCACTGTCCGGCTGGCTGATCGTCACCGCCTCGACGCGGCCGCCGGTGCTCTACCTGCTGGCCGTGATCGTGCTGGTGCGCGGGTTCGGCCTGTCCCGGGCCGTGTTCCGCTACCTGGACCGGCTGACCACCCACGACGCCGTGTTCGGCTGGGCCACGGAGCTGCGGCTGCGCCTGTGGGACGCGCTGGGCCGTCAACCCCGGCTGTGGGGGCGGGTGGGCCGGACCGACGGCGCCCTGTCCCTGTTGGTCTCGGACGTGGACGCCTTTCGGGACGCGGTGCCCCGGGTGCTCGTGCCTGCCCCGGCGGCCCTGCTCGCCTGGCTGGCCACCGCCGCCCTGACCTGGGCGTTGGCCCCGGAGCTGGCGGTCGTGGCCCTGGTGCCCGGGGCGGTCGCCCTGGTGGTGATCCCCGCGCTGGTCGCCGTCCTGGACCGCCGCCAGACCGCGGCCCAGGTGCGAGGGCAGGGCGCGCTCGTCGACCGTGTGGCCGCCGTGCTGAACGCGGCCGGGGACCTGCGCGGGCTGGGGCTGACCGAGCCTGCGCTGAGGGGACTGGCGGTGCTGGACGACCGGCTGCAGCGTCCCCGCCGTCGGGCCGCGTGGGCCGCCG
>NZ_KV824914.1:0-1060 GCF_001816085.1 Micrococcus sp. HMSC31B01 | reverse complement strand
CAGCCGTCCCGGCGGCCGAGGCCGCCGCGCAGCCGGGCGCCGTGGACGGGCGGACCGGCCTGGCCGTCGTCGCCCGCACCCCGATCTCGGGGGTGCGCAAGGTGATCGCGGACCAGCTCTCCCGCTCGCGCCGCGAGGTCCCGGAGGTCACGGCGTGGCTGGACGTGGACGTCACCGCCCTGCTCGAGCTGCGGGCCTCGCTCAAGGCGAAAGACTCGGAGAACGCGCCCTCGCTGCTCGGCCTGATCGCCCGCTTCACCCTGGCCGGCCTGCGCCGGTACCCGGTGATGAACGCGCGCATCGAGGCGGGGGCGGACGGCAAGGACGAGATTGTGGAGGTCGACGGCGTCCACCTCGGCCTGGCCGTGCAGACCGACCGCGGCCTCATGGTGCCGTCCGTCGAGCACGCGGAGAAGCTGTCCGCGGACGAGCTCACCGCCGCGGTCAACGACACCGTCAGCCGCGCCCGCGCGGGCCGGGCCGCCCCGGCCGAGCTCACCCGCGGCACGTTCACGCTGAACAACTACGGCCCGCTGGGCACGGACGGCGCCACGCCGATCATCAACGTGCCCGAGGTCGGGATGCTCGGCATCGGCCGGATCATCGACCGCCCGTGGGTCGTGGACGGGGAGATCGTGGTCCGCAAGGTCACCGAGATGACCGTGACCTTCGACCACCGCGTCACCGACGGCGCCACCGCGAGCGCGTTCCTCACGTTCGTGGCGGACTGCCTCCACGACCCGACGGCGGCCCTCGCCCGGATCTGATCCGGACGATCCCCGCCCGCCCCGACCCCGGACGAGCCCTGCGATGTGGCGGCCATACCTCGCGGATGGCCGCCACATCGCAGGGCTCGTCGCGTGGTGGGGGTGCGGTGAGCGTGCGGGGAGGGGTCAGTCCGCGCGGCCGCGGCGAAAGGCCGTGCCGAGCGCGCCCCACAGCAGGACCGCGGGGGAGGCGCTGAGCAGGATCCCGGCCGGCTCGGCCGCCGGGTGGGGGCCTGCGCCGCTGGTCGCGGGGGTGTCGAGGGTGAGGGCCAGCAGCGTCAGCCCGGCCGCCA
>NZ_KV824913.1:0-1056 GCF_001816085.1 Micrococcus sp. HMSC31B01 | reverse complement strand
CGTGCGCCTGACCGTCACCCGCGGGCCCGAGGCCGCGCCCGGCGCCGTGCCCGAGCCCTCCGCCTGGGCGCTGCTCAGCCCCGCCCCCGCCGTCGAGGACGAGGAGCGCCGCACCGGGCTGCGCGTGCTCCTGCTGGACCGCGGCCTGGACTCCCGGGCGCCGGAGCGCTCCCCGTGGCTGCTCACGGGCGCCAAGACCCTCTCCTACGCCGTGAACATGGCCGCCCTGCGCCACGCCCGCGACCACGGCGCCGACGACGTCGTCTTCACCAGCGCGGACGGCTACCTGCTCGAGGGCCCCACCTCCACGGTGCTGATCGTGCGCACCGGGGAGGACGGCGTCCGCCGCCTCCTCACCCCGCTGCGCCAGAAGGGCATCCTCGCCGGCACGTCGCAGGCCGTGATCTTCGCGGCCGCCCACGCGGACGGCTGGGAGCTCGGCTACGGCCCGCTCGTCCCGGCGGACCTCCAGGGTGCCGAGGGCGTCTGGCTCGTCTCCTCGGTGCGCGGCGTCCTGCCGGTGCGCGCCGTCGACGGCGTCGAGATCCCCGTGGACCACGAGCTCACCGGCATGCTGCAGGCCCATCTGGACGCCGACGGCGATCCCGGCCGGCACGTCAGCGGCGACCCGGTGCCCACCGCGGGCTAGGCTGGAGACCGGCCCGTCCGACGTCGTCGGCCGCGACCGCAACCGCACGTGATATCCCCGACCACGGAAGGCGCACCATGAACACGCTCGTCCAGAAAGCCCTGTCCGCCGGCATCACGCTGGTCGGCGGCATCGTCGGCTCCCGCGTGGTCGCGGGCGGCTGGCGGCTCGTCACCGGCCACAGCGCCCCGGACGACGCGGCCGACGAGACGCTGCCCCTCGTCGAGGCCCTGTCCTTCGCGTTCATCTCCGCGGGCGTCGCGGCGCTGCTGAAGGTCGCCGGCCAGCGCGGCGCCGGCGCCGCGATCCGCAAGGTGTCCGAGTCCACCGCGCACCGCGTGGACCACGAGGTCTGAGCCGCCCCGCCACCACGACGACGGCCGCCGTCCGGAGGGATCCGGACGGCG
>NZ_KV824912.1:0-1337 GCF_001816085.1 Micrococcus sp. HMSC31B01 | reverse complement strand
CGGGGCGGGGGCCTCGCCCTCCGAGGTCATGGGCGACACCGGCATCGAGGGCGAGGTCGGCCGGGCCGGCTGGGCCGAGCCCGGCGGCCAGTCCGCCCGGGTGGCCGTCAGCTCGCCCGTGGGCACGGACACCGTGCCGTTCCACGGGCCGCGCCAGGCCGGCGTCGACACCCCGGCCCAGGCCCACGCGGTGTTCCTCGCCCTCGACCTGCTCCCGGACACGGACCGGCTGGGGATCGAGCGGATGCTGCGCCTGCTCACCGACGACGCCGCGCGCCTCACCCAGGGCCGGGCCACGATCGCGGACACCGAGCCGGAGCTCGCCGCCGCCCCCGCACGGCTCACCGTGACGTTCGGCTTCGGCCCGGAGCTCGTCCGCCGCGTGGCCCCGGACCGGGCCCCGGCCTGGCTGCGCCCGCTGCCGGCGTTCGAGCAGATCGACCGCCTGGACCCCGCGTTCAGCGACGGCGACCTGCTGCTGCAGATCTGCGGCGACGACCGGATGTCCGTGGCCCACGCCCGGCGCATGCTCCTCAAGGCGGCCCGGCCGTTCGCCACCGAGCGCTGGGTGCAGGAGGGCTTCCGCTCCGCCCGCGGCGCCCATCCCACCGGCACCACCATGCGCAACCTCTTCGGGCAGGTGGACGGCACCGGCAACCCGGCGGCGGACACCCCGCATCTCGACCGCGTGGTGTGGGGCGTGGGCGCCGAGCAGGTGGGCGTCACCCCGTGGATCGCGGACGGCACGTCCGTGGTGATCCGGCGCATCGAGATGCTCATGGACACGTGGGACGAGCTCGACCGCCCGGCCAAGGAGAAGGTCATCGGCCGTCGCCTCGGCACCGGGGCGCCGCTCACCGGCGAGCAGGAGCACGACGAGCCGGACTTCGCGGCGCTCGGCCCCGCCGGGTTCCCCGTGATCCCGGACATCTCCCACCTGCGGCGCGCCCGGATGGACGTGCCGGAGTACGGGATGCTGCGCCGCGGCTACAACTACGACGACCCGCGCGGGGCGCTGGAGGCGGGCTCCGGCCTGATCTTCGCCGCCTACCAGGCGGACGTGGACCGGCAGTTCGTCCCGGTGCAGGCCCGGCTCGCCGAGTCGGACCACCTGAACCTGTGGACCGTGCCCGTGGGCTCGGCGGTCTTCGCGATCCCGCCGGGCTGCGCCGAGGGCGGGTTCGTGGGCGACGCCCTGTTCGCCTGACCCAGGGGCCCGACGACGGCGGGGCCGCTCCCGCCGTCTTCGGGCGTCCGCATGCTTTGAGAGGATGGACCCCATGTCCGCCGCCACCGCCCCCGCCCGGGGCAGCCACCCCGCCGAGAACGACGACGCC
>NZ_KV824911.1:13049-13452 GCF_001816085.1 Micrococcus sp. HMSC31B01 | reverse complement strand
GTGAAGCCGACCTGCGTCTGGGCGAGGTAGCGCTCGGGCAGTCCACCGCGGGCGGCGCGCTGGGCGGGCGTGGGGGCGAAGCCCATGCGGGTGGTCAGCACGCCGTCCTCCAGCACCCGGTGCAGGAAGCCGACGTGCACGTCGTCGAGGGTCACGGCCTCCCACCGCTCGAAGGGAGTGAGGTCGAAACGGGCGGCGCCGGTGGGGCGCGGGGCGGGGTGGGTCACGGCGGTGCTCCTGGGGCTCGGGGGTCCGTCCCCCCGATCCTCGCACCCGTCGGGCCCGGTCGCATCCGCCCTCGCCACGGGCGATAATGGGTCGATGACCACGCAGGACTCCCCCCTCACCCCGAACTCCTCCCGGTCCGGCTGCTGCGACGACCACGCCCGCCCGGACACCTCCC
>NZ_KV824911.1:11524-13029 GCF_001816085.1 Micrococcus sp. HMSC31B01 | reverse complement strand
CCCCGCCGCACCGTCCTGGGCCGCGGCGCCGCCGTCGCCGCCGCGGGTGCCGGCACACTCGCGCTGGCCGGCTGCACGGACCGGCTGCGTGAGAAGGACACCGCGCAGGACCACTACACCGGCTCCGACGCCGTCGACGCGCTGCCCGCCGCCGAGCTGCCCGTGGGCGCCTCCCGGGAGGTGCAGGTGCAGGGTCGGACGCTGATGATGCATCGCGTGGACGAGACCACGGTGACCGCCTTCACCAACGTGTGCACGCATCAGGGCTGCCTGCTCCAGGTCGTGGACCGGCAGGAGGGCCCGGCCTACGCCTGCCCCTGCCACGGCTCGCACTTCGACGTCACCTCGGGGAAGCCGTTCGGCGGCCCGGCCCGCAAGGCCCTCATGGACTACGACGCGGCCGTCGTCGACGACCGCATCGTCGTCAAGCTCTGAGCCCGGCTCATTCCTCCGGCGCGCCGTAGCGCCGGCGCGGGGGCACCACGACGGCGGAGCGGTCGTTGGGGTCCCACGCCGGCTGCTCGCGCCGCCGCGCCGGGTAGTAGCGGTGCCGCCACCAGAACCAGATGAGCGCCCCCAGCACCGGCAGCAGCAGCATGAGGCCGACCCACGGCAGGCGCGCCCGGGCGTCCAGGGGGCTGCGGCCCAGCGAGACGAAGCCGGCCACCCACAGCGCACCGGCCACGACGGACACGGTCCAGCCCAGGGCGGCCTCCCCCGGCGTCGGCACGAGCGGGGTCGCGGCGGCCGCGCCGGTCAGCGCGCCGGCCATCAGAAGAGCGCGACCTTCTCCGGGCCCGGGAACAGGGCGTCCAGCTCGGCCAGGTCCTCCGCGGTGGCGAGCCAGTCGGCCGCCGCCGCGTTCTCCACGACCTGCGCGGCACGGGTGGCGCCGGCGATCACGGAGGACACCGGCCCCTGCGCCGCCAGCCACCCGATCGCGGCCTGGACCTCGGTGATCCCCCGCTCCCGGGCGAACCGGCCGAACGCGGCCAGCTGCTCCAGGTCGGCGTCGGCCACCATGTGCTGGCGCACGTGGGACAGGCGCGAGCCCTCGGGGGCGTCGCCCTGCGAGTACTTGCCCGTGAGCAGCCCGTTGGCCAGCGGGAAGTACGGCAGGACGCCGAGCCCGAACTCGGCCGCCGCCGGGACCACCTCGAGCTCGGCCCGGCGGTCCAGCAGGTTGTAGTGGTTCTGCGCGGACACGAAGCGCTCCACGCCCAGCTCGCGGGCCACGTACTCGGCCTGGGCGATCTGCCACCCGGCCCGGTTCGAGTGGCCCACGTAGCGGACCTTGCCGGCGCGCACGAGGTCGTCGAGCGCGCGGAGGGTCTCCTCGATGGGCGTGGCCGGGTCCGGGGTGTGGAACTGGTAGAGGTCGATCCAGTCGGTGCCGAGGCGGCGCAGGGAGTCCTCGACGGCGCGCACGATGTACCGGCGGGAGCCCCGCGCGCCGCCGTCGTCGCCGGCGACACCGCCCATGTCCATGCCGAACTTGGTGCCGA
>NZ_KV824911.1:0-11504 GCF_001816085.1 Micrococcus sp. HMSC31B01 | reverse complement strand
CGGAGCCGCTCCTCGGACAGGCCGGGCTCGGCGCCGTAGACGTCGGCGACGTCGAAGAAGGTGATGCCGGCGTCGAGCGCGGCGTGGACGACGGCGTCGGTGCCGGCCTGCTCCAGCGTGGCGGTGCCGGAGCGGCCGAGGTTGTTGCAGCCCAGGCCGACGACGGAGACGGTCAGCCCGGAGCGGCCGAGACGGGTGTGGCGCACGGGTCAGCCCTCCTGCTCTGCGGTGCGGACGTCCACCTTGTTCGGCTGCACGCCGTCGGCGCGCTTGGCGGCCGCCGGGATCTCGGCGGCGGCCTTGCGGGCGTGGGGGGTCCGGACGCGCAGCACGAGGGCACCGGCCTCCTCGACGACGTCCTCGACCTCGCCAAGACCGCGCCAGGCCAGCTGGTGGGTCACCTCGACGCGCAGCCGTTCCACGGTGCGCCGCTCGATCACCGTGGCCTCCCGGCCGCGGAGCCGGTAGGCCACCGGCAGCACGGCGAAGGTCGCGGGGTCCGCCTCGGCGAAGCCCTCCTCCGCGCCCTGCGCCACGAACGCGGCCAGCAGCTGATCACCCTCGGCCTGGTCGGCCAGGGGCTGCTCCCCGACGGTGCCGGGCTGGCCGACCCGGCCGTGGTGGACCACGAACTCCCCGGCCTCCGCGTCGGCCCATGCCTCGCGGTACTCGAAGAGCCGGGCGCCGTCGTCGCCGACGCGATCACGGTACAGCCGGACGATGCTCATGCCTGCTCCTGGTGGTGGGGGGCGGCCGCGTCCTCGGGGACGGGCCGGGCGTACGGGACCTTGGCGCCGAGGACCTGGGCGACGGTGTCCTGGGTGATGCGCTGCGCGGTGAGGCCCACGCGGGCCAGCACCTGCTCGCGGCTGCCGTGGGCGAGGAACTCGACCGGCAGGCCGACCTCGTTCAGGGCGGTGTCCACGCCGGCCGCGCGCATCTCCTGCCGGATCCGCGAGCCGACGCCGCCGGCCCGCACCCCGTCCTCGAGGCACACGACGATCCGGTGGCGGGCGGCCGTGTCGATCACGGACCGGGCCACGGGCAGGACCCACCGCGGGTCGATCACCGTGGCGCTGATGCCGTGCCGCTCGAGCCGTTCGGCGACGTCGAGGCCGAGCTCGGCCATCGCGCCCACCGCCACGATCAGCACGTCCCGCTCGGCGCCGTCGCGTCCGCCGGCCTCGCCGCGCCGGGCGAGCACGTCCGTGCCGTCCGACAGCCGCTCCAGGGCGCGCACCGGCTCGCCGACCGAGCCCTTCGCGAACCGCACCACGGTGGGCGCGTCCTCGACGGCGACGGCCTCGCGCAGCTCCTCCCGGAGCGTGTCCGCGTCGCGGGGCGCGGAGATCCGCAGCCCCGGGACCGACTGCAGCAGGGCCAGGTCCCACATGCCGTGGTGGCTCGGGCCGTCCGGCCCGGTGACGCCCGCGCGGTCCAGCACGAACGTCACGCCCGCACGGTGCAGGCCCACGTCCATGAGCACCTGGTCGTAGGCGCGGTTGAGGAAGGTCGCGTAGACGGCCACCACGGGGTGCAGGCCGCCGAAGGCCATGCCGGCGGCCGACGTGACCGCGTGCTGCTCGGCGATGCCGACGTCGAACACCCGGTCCGGGTGGGCCAGCGCCATCGGGGCCAGGCCCACGGGGTTCTGCATGGCGGCGGTGATGGCCACGACGTCCGGCCGCTCGTCCGCGATCGCGACCATCTCCTCGCCGAACACGGAGGTCCAGGACTGGGCCGTCGACGAGGTGATGGGCTCGCCCGTGGAGGGGTCGATCACGCCGATCGCGTGGAACTGGTCCGCCTCGTGCGCGACCGCCGGCGCGTAGCCGTGCCCCTTCTCGGTCATCGCGTGGACGATCACGGGCCCGCCGTACGCCCGCGCGTCCTCGAGGGCCTCCTCCATGGCGGTGAGGTCGTGACCGTCCACCGGACCGATGTACTTCATGCCCAGGTCCTCGAACAGGCCCTGCGGCGCCCAGAGGTCCTTGAGGCCCTTCTTCGCCGCGTGCAGCGGCCGGTACACCAGCTCACCCGCGAGGCCGGCCTCCTGGAGGCGGCGCTTGAGGTAGTCGAGGGTCTGCTCGTAGCGGTGGTGGGTGCGCACCTTGTCCAGCACCCCGCGGCGCAGTCCGCCCAGGTGCTCGGCGACGCCGCCCACCGTGGGCGCGTACGAGCGGCCGTTGTCGTTGACCACGATCACCACGCGCCGATCCCGGCCGGCGGCGATGTTGTTGACCGCCTCCCAGGCCATGCCCCCCGTGAGCGCGCCGTCGCCGATCACGGCCACCACGGTGCGGTCCCCCTGCCCGGTCTGCGCCCAGGCCCGCGCGATGCCGTCCGCCCAGGAGAGCGAGCTGGAGGCATGCGAGGACTCCACCACGTCGTGCTCGGACTCGGTGCGGTCGCCGTAGCCGGACAGGCCCCCCTCCTGGCGGAGCGTCGTGAAGTCCTGGCGCCCCGTGAGCAGCTTGTGCACGTACGACTGGTGGCCCGTGTCGAAGATGACCGCATCCTTCGGCGACTCGAACACGCGGTGCACGGCCAGCGTCAGCTCGACGACGCCCAGGTTCGGTCCGAGATGGCCACCCGTCTTGGAGACGTGGGCGATCAGGTAGGCGCGGATCTCCGCCGCCAGCGCGGTCAACTGGTCCTCCGTGAGGGCCGACAGGTCCGCCGGGCGGGCGATCTGCGGCAGCAGCGGGGCGCCGGGGCTCGTGGGGGGCAGATGTTCCATGGTGCGACCAGCCTACTCCGCGGGTCCGCGCCCGGGCGGGACGCGGGCGGCGGCCCGCGCGGGCGGGCCCCGTGGATCAGGCCTTCGCGGCGATCTGACGGAGCACGTACTGAGACATGCTTCGCTCTGCCTGGCGATAGTTGCACAGCTTCCGTCGGCTCTCAGGATCCCTGTCTCGATGGGACGCCCGACGATGCAACCGTACAAGACCAATTTCTCTTGGGTGATCGGCGGTACTGGGATCGTCTTCTCACCACGGTGATGTTCACGAGACGACGCAGCCGATCCCGTCACGACGGCGAGCGAGGTGAGCCCGTCCGTTCGGGCCTCGATTCCATCTGCGACCAGGGCCGCCGAGCCGATGTTCTCCATCGCAGCCTCAGCGCTGCCACCCCGGGTCGACTGGATCTTGGCCGGGCGATTCCACGCCCGCCGATCGACATCGACTTGATACCCGGGAGGGGTATAGCGTTGACTGGACCAGAACGAACAGGAGACTTCATGCGCAAGCACCTCAAGACCACCGTCGCCGCAGGAGTGCTCGGAGGAGCGCTCGTGTTCACCGGCTGCAGCACCGGCGGCGACCAGGACCAAGGGACCCCCTCGACGACCAGCCAGCACGAGGGCCACGGCAGCAGCTCTGACAGCGGCGGGATGGAGCATCCGATGGACGGCGGCCCCGCCCCCGAGGGCATCGAGACGGCTGCGTCGCCCACATACCCGGTCGGCACCGAGGTCACGCTCACCGCCGACCACATGGAGGGCATGGACGGTGCGAACGCGATGATCGCCGGCGCGTACGACACGTACACCTATGCGGTGGACTTCACGCCGTCCGCAGGCGGGGAGCCGGTCAAGGATCACAAGTGGGTCGTCCAGCAGGAGATCAAGGACGCCGGAGATGAACGTCTGGCCGACGGCACCGAGGTCACTCTCGAGGCCGAACACATGGAAGGCATGAAGGGCGCGAAGGCGACCATCGCCTCCTCCACCGAGGAGACCGTCTACATGGTCGATTACGAGTCCGACGGCATGACGATGACCAACCACAAGTGGGTCGTCGAGAGCGAGCTCAAGCCGGCCTCCTGAGCCGATCGCCGCGGGCGCGCTGAAGGTCCGCGGCGAAATACGACCCGATCGAAGGAAAGATCGGGGAATGACGAGGGGAAGCGAAGAGCATGACGGACCCGACCACGCATCACCATGACCACGCCGGCGTCGCGACCACCGAGTCCGGCCACCGTGACGACTCGCGCGCCGAGAACGAAGACCACACCATGGAACACGGTGACCACGCCGGGCACGGTCATCACGGCGGTGGTCACGCGGGCCACGGCGACCACGTCGGCCAGTTCCGGCGGCTGTTCTGGATCAACCTGATCATCGCCATCCCGGTGGTCGCGTTCTCCCCCATGTTCGCCATGCTCCTGGGCTACTCGGTCCCCAGCTGGGCGGGCTGGGTCGCCGCAGTCCTCGGCTCCGTCATGTACGCCTGGGGCGGCACCCCGTTCCTCACCGGTGCTGTCAGCGAGCTGAAAAGCCGCCAGCCGGGGATGATGCTGCTCATCGCGCTCGGCATCACCGTAGCGTTCCTCGCCTCCTGGGCCGCCACTGTCGGTCTCGTCCACCCCGAGCTCGAGTTCTGGTGGGAGTTGGCGCTGCTGATCGTCATCATGCTGCTGGGCCACTGGATCGAGATGCGCTCACTGGCCCAGACCACCTCGGCGTTGGACTCCCTCGCCGCGCTGCTCCCTGACGAGGCTGAGCGTATAGAGGGAGACGACGTCGTCAAGGTCGACCCGGCAGAGCTGCGCGTCGGCGACGTCGTCATCGTCCGGCCTGGCGGCAGCGTCCCCGCCGACGGCACCATCGTCGACGGCCGCGCCGACATGGACGAGTCCATGATCACCGGCGAATCACACCCCGTCGCCCGCGGCGAGGGCGAGAACGTCACCGCCGGCACCGTGGCCACCGACTCCGGCCTGCGCGTAGAGATCACCGCCACCGGCGACGACACGGCTCTGGCGGGCATCAACAGGCTCGTCGCCGAGGCGCAGGGCTCATCCTCCCGTGCCCAGCGCATCGCCGACCGGGCTGCGGCCCTGCTGTTCTGGTTCGCCCTCGGAGCTGCGCTGATCACCGCCGTCGTCTGGACGCTCTTCGGGCTCCCCGACGACGCGGTCGTTCGCACCATCACTGTCCTCGTCATCGCCTGCCCCCATGCGCTGGGTCTGGCGATCCCTCTGGTCGTGTCCATCGCCACCGAGCGCGCCGCCCGCGGCGGCGTCCTGATCAAGGACCGCCTCGCCCTGGAGTCCATGCGCCAGGTCGACGCGGTGCTCTTCGACAAGACCGGCACCCTGACCAAGGGCGAGCCCACCGTCACCGGCGTGGAGCCGACCGGCGGCCTGAATGCCGAACAGCTCCTCGCCCTGGCCGCCTCCGCCGAGGCCGACAGTGAGCACCCCCTCGCCCGGTCCATCGTCACCGCCGCCAAGGAGAAGGGCCTCGCCGTCGAACCGGCCAGCGGGTTCACCTCCTCCCCGGCGGTCGGCGTCACCGCGACGGTGGCCGACCATGAGATCCGCGTCGGCGGACCCCGTCTGCTCGAGGAGACCGGCCAGGACGAGATCGGTGTCGCCGACGAATGGCGGGCAGAGGGTGCGATCATCCTGCACGTCCTCCGCGACGGCAAGGTCATCGGCGGTCTCAAGCTCGCCGACGAGGTTCGCCCAGAGTCCCGCGACGCCGTCGATGCGCTCCATCAGCTCGGCGTCGAGGTCGTCATGATCACCGGCGACGCGGAAGCCGTGGCGAACGAGGTGGGAAGAGAGCTCGGCATCGACCGGGTCTTCGCCGGCGTCCGCCCCGAGGACAAATCCGCCAAGGTCGACCAGCTGCAGAAGGAGGGCAAGAAGGTCGCCATGGTCGGCGACGGCGTCAACGACGCCCCTGCCCTGGCCCAGGCCGACGTCGGCATCGCCATCGGGGCCGGCACCGACGTCGCCATCGCCTCTGCAGGTGTCATCCTCGCCAGCTCCGACCCGCGTAGCGTGCTCTCGGTGATCCAGCTCTCCCGTGCCGCCTACCGTAAAATGAAGCAAAACCTGTGGTGGGCTGCAGGGTACAACTTGCTCTCTGTGCCGCTCGCGGCTGGCGTGCTCGCACCCGTCGGCTTCGTCATGCCGATGTCAGTAGGTGCGATCCTGATGTCGATCTCCACCGTCATCGTCGCGCTCAACGCCCAGCTGCTGCGTCGCATCGACCTCGCCCCAGCTGCCAGCACCCGCTCCGTCCTGGAGCACCAGAAGTGAAGGACACACCCGTGACCACTGAAACTGCAGCCGATGAGACCGGTACCGACACCGGAGCCCATCGGCACGGCTACATCAGTGACAAGGACCGTTACCGCAACCGCATGAAGCGCATCGAAGGCCAAGCCCGCGGCATCACGAAGATGATCGACGACGAAAAGTACTGCATCGACATCCTCACCCAGGTCTCGGCCCTCACCCGCGCCCTGCAGGGAGTGGCGACCGGTCTGCTCGATGACCACCTCAAGCACTGCGTGCTCGACGCCGCCAAGAAAGGCGATGAAGACGCGGCCATCGCCAAGATCCAGGAGGCCACCGACGCCACCAATCGCCTCGTGCGCTCCTGACACCATCCGATTTCGTCAACACAGGGTGCCTCGGACCGGTGGGCCCCAGATCAGGACAAGGCTCTTGATGTCTCCGGGCAGGCGTGCTTTGCACGTCGTCGCGCCCTTGGCACCGGCGAACTCGGGATGCCTTCTGTCTAACCTGACGACATGAACACGTTCACCTGAGAAAAGAGTTGGGCATGCCACTTGCCATTGTTGCTCCGATCCAGTCCTCCAGGAGCCGCCTGAGGATCTGCGCGGCCTTGACCGGTCTGGCGACCAGCGCCGTCCTCCTGCTCAGCGGCTGTGCTGATGCGGGACCGTCCGCTGATGCAGGATCCGATCACTCACTGGTGGTCGAGCACGATCTAGACGGATTGGATGCTCGCGAGATCATCACGCGCCTCGACTCAATGAAGGTGACAGATCGCTCGTCTGAATTCATCGCTTCGATTGAACCGGACCAGCTAGTACTGACCGACGATCAGAACAATCAGACCACCCTGCCGATGCCAGAAGACGAGTTCTACGTCTCTATCGCCCCGTATCGCAGCCAGACGCACGAATGCTACTTCCACAGCCTCACTACGTGCAGCGGCGAACTCGCCAATACTGACGTCCACGTCACCGTGGTCGAGGCGACGTCCGGGGAGACCCTCCTCGATGAAACGCTGACGACGTACGACAACGGATTCGTCGGGGTCTGGCTGCCGCGTGGAATTGACGCTACTCTCACTGTCTCAGCTGAAGGCCGCACCGCGAAAAAGGTCATCTCGACCCGCCCCGACGACCCCACCTGCTTGACCGGTCTTCAGCTGGTTTGAGGCCCAGGCCTCATGCTCCTCTGCAGCGCCGACAGATCAGGCGTCGAGACGTCCCATCCTTGGACTCCCACAGGGTCTCGGCGTCCCGATGTGAGGATTCGCCCGAGAGCCGGCTTCAGAGTCATCGCAGGGCATCACCACACCGGGCTGAAGCCTCGTCGACCCATATCAACCAGTGCCAACTGAAGAGCACTACATCGCTCACGCCGCTTCACGACGTGCATTTCGGGGGATCCTCTCTGTCCAGGTCCTCACGCTCATACCTGCCGGTGCTGAGCCTCGCCGAGCTTCTCGAGCACTTGACCTGGATCGTCGATCCGTTCGAACACGCCACTCGGGCGTGTCCGACAATGCCGTTGACCACGCGAGCACAGCATTCAGGACCACGGCAGCCCGGTCCACGATCGCGTACTTGTCGTACGTGCTCGCCAGGCCCGGCCATTGCTGCAGGTGCGCGTCCTGGCGCTCGATCACGTTCCGGCCCGTGTAAGCGTCCAAGTCCAGGCCCGCGGTTCGGCCGCCGGCCGAGCCGCGGCGTCTGCGGTGGCCCTGCTGGTCAGCCGGTTGGGGAGGACGGCCTTGATGCCACCGGCGCGCAGATGGGTGCCGATCGCCTGCGATGAGTACGCCCTCTCGCCCAGCACCGTCGACCAGCTGATGGGTCTTCGTGCTCAGCCCGCTCCGTGAGCGCCCGAGGCCGTGGTCGGCGGGCTCTTCACGCGGATTCTTTGTCGTTCGATCCAGCCCCCCGTGAGCCGGGTGGTGTTCCTCGCGTGCTGATGGGCGCGGGCGATCGTGGAGTCCACCGAGACCGACCAATCGATCACGATTTCGGCATCCGCTGCGGCGGTCAGTGTTGCCAGCACCGTGTCCCAGGTGCCCTCTTCGGCCATGCGGCCGTGCCAGGTCCACACGACTCAGCCAGGGCCCGTAGACCTCGGGCAGATCCCGCCACGGGATCGAACCACCTGTCCCGGTGGATGATGGCTTCGACCCTCGTGCGGTCATCGGCGAACGGCCGGCCCTGCCGGCCCGTGCAGGCGGGGAGCATCTGAAACCGGGACGTGTCTTCGAGGGCGCCAGCCTTCCCCCGGCTTCATTGTCAGACACGCCCTAGGCCCGTCTGGCCCAAGGGTTGGCCGGTCTCTGCACTGGGGGATGAAGAGCGGTCCTGCACCGGCGTCGGCCCCGGCGCCCCACGACGACGGCGGCCCGCCGCCCTCCGTGCGGAGGGCGGCGGGCCGCCGTCGTGATGCCCGCGCGCGGGCGGTGTCCCGTGGATCAGGCCTTCGAGGCGATCTGACGGAGCACGTACTGCAGGATGCCGCCGTTGCGGTAGTACTCGGCCTCACCGGGGGTGTCGATGCGGACGACCGCGTCGAACTCGGTGACCGTGCCGTCCTCGCCGGTGGCCGTGACCTTCACGGTCTTCGGCGTGGTGCCCTCGTTGAGGGCGGTGATGCCGGAGATGTCGAAGGTCTCGGTGCCGGTCAGGCCGAGCGAGTCGGCGTTCTCACCGGCGGGGAACTGCAGCGGCAGGACGCCCATGCCGATGAGGTTCGAGCGGTGGATGCGCTCGAAGGACTCGGTGATGACGGCCTTGACGCCCAGGAGCGCGGTGCCCTTGGCGGCCCAGTCGCGGGACGAGCCGGAGCCGTACTCCTTGCCGCCGAGCACGACCAGCGGGGTGCCGGCGGCCGCGTAGTTCTGTGCGGCGTCGTACACGTAGGCCTGCGGGCCGCCGTCCTGGGTGAAGTCGCGGGTGAAGCCGCCCTCGACGCCGTCCAGGAGCTGGTTCTTGATGCGGATGTTCGCGAACGTGCCGCGGATCATCACCTCGTGGTTGCCGCGGCGCGAGCCGTAGGAGTTGAAGTCCTTGCGCTCGACGCCGTTCTCCAGCAGGTAGCGGCCCGCCGGGGTGTCCGACTTGAAGGAGCCGGCCGGGGAGATGTGGTCCGTGGTCACGGAGTCGCCCAGCTTGAGCAGCACGCGGGCGCCCTCGATGTCCTGGACCGGCTCCGGCTCGGCGCCCATGCCCTCGAAGTACGGGGGCTTGCGCACATAGGTGGAGTCCTCGTCCCACTCGAACGTCTTGCCGGTGGGGGTGTCGAGCGCCCGCCAGCGCTCGTCGCCGTCGAAGATGGCGCCGTACTCCTTGGTGAACATCTCCGTGTCGATCGACGCGTCGATGATCTCCTGCACCTCAGCCGGGTCCGGCCAGATGTCCCTGAGGAACACGTCCTGGCCGTCCGAGTCCTGGCCGAGCGGCTCGTTCTCGAAGTCGAAGTCCATCGTGCCGGCCAGGGCGTAGGCCACCACGAGCGGCGGGGAGGCCAGGTAGTTCATCTTGACGTCCGGGTTGATGCGGCCCTCGAAGTTGCGGTTGCCGGAGAGCACCGCGGTCACGGAGAGGTCGTTCTCCTGGATCGCCTCGGAGATCTCGGACTCCAGCGGGCCGGAGTTGCCGATGCAGGTGGTGCAGCCGTAGCCCACCACGTTGAAGCCCAGCTGGTTGAGCGAATCGCGCAGGCCGGACTTCTCATAGTAGTCGGTCACCACCTTGGAGCCCGGGGCCACGGAGGTCTTCACCCACGGCTTGGACGTCAGGCCCTTGGCCAGGGCGTTGCGCGCGAGCACGCCGGCGGCCATCATCACGGACGGGTTGGACGTGTTGGTGCACGAGGTGATCGAGGCGATCGACACGGCACCGTGGTCCAGCTGGAACTCGCGGCCGTCGGGCATCCGGACGTCCACGCGCTTCGACGGGCGACCCTGCACGGTCGTGGCGTCGGTCTGACGCGGCGCGTCGGCGGCGTCGGGGGTGTCGCCGGGGGTGGCGCTCGGGGCGTCGGAGGCCGGGAAGGACTCGGCGGAGGCCTCGTCCACGTCGCCCAGCTGGTCGTCCTGACCGGCGTAGTCGTGCAGGTCCTTGCGGAACTGCGCCTTGGAGTCGGTCAGGTCGATGCGGTCCTGCGGCCGCTTCGGGCCGGAGATGGAGGGCACCACGGTGGACAGGTCGAGCTCGAGGTACTCGGAGTACTCCACCTCGGCCGACGGGTCGTGCCACAGGCCCTGCTCCTTGGTGTAGGCCTCCACGAGGGCGACCTGCTCCTCAGAGCGGCCCGTCAGGCGCAGGTAGTCGAGGGTGATGTCGTCGATCGGGAACATGGCGGCGGTGGAGCCGAACTCCGGGGACATGTTGCCGATGGTGGCGCGGTTGGCCAGCGGCACGGAGCCGACGCCCTCGCCGTAGAACTCCACGAACTTGCCCACCACGCCGTGCTGGCGGAGCATCTCGGTGATGGTCAGCACGACGTCGGTGGCGGTGGCGCCGGCCGGGATGGAGCCGGTCAGCTTGAAGCCCACGACGCGCGGGATCAGCATGGACACGGGCTGGCCGAGCATCGCGGCCTCGGCCTCGATGCCGCCGACGCCCCAGCCCAGCACGCCCAGGCCGTTGACCATGGTGGTGTGCGAGTCGGTGCCGACGCAGGAGTCGGGGTAGGCGCGGGTGACGCCGTCGACGTCGCGGGTCATGACGGTGCGGGCCAGGTGCTCGATGTTGACCTGGTGCACGATGCCCATGCCCGGGGGGACGACCTTGAAGTCGTCGAACGCGGTCTGGCCCCAGCGCAGGAACTTGTAGCGCTCCCCGTTGCGCTCGTACTCGATCTCCATGTTGCGCTCGATCGCCTGCTCGTTGCCGAAGTGGTCGATCTGCACGGAGTGGTCGATCACGAGCTCGGCCGGGGAGAGCGGGTTCACGCGCTCCGGGTCGCCACCCAGGTCCTGGATGGCCTCACGCATGGTGGCCAGGTCCACGACGCAGGGCACGCCGGTGAAGTCCTGCATGATCACGCGCGCCGGCGTGAACTGGATCTCGGTGTCCGGCTGGGCGTTCGGGTCCCAGGCGGCCAGGGCCTTGATCTGGTCGGCGGTCACGTTGGCGCCGTCCTCGGTGCGCAGCAGGTTCTCCAGCAGCACCTTCAGGGAGTAGGGCAGCTTCTGCGCCCCCTCGACCTTGTTCAGACGGAAAATCTCATACTCGGCGCCCTTGACGTCCAGGACGCCCTTGGAGCCGAAGCTGTCGACGGTGGTCACGAGAGGACTCCTCTTCCCGCCCGGTTTCCTCCGGGCGCTCGTCCAGTGGGGGGTGGTCACCCGCGGCCGCGGACCGCGCGCCGTCCGGGACGGGCGTCGTCTGCGTCACAGGTGCCGCACTGCGTCCCAGGGTACCGCGCCGGTCGCGTATGACGCGGGCATGGCGCGCGGCGGCCCGGAGGCCGCCGCGCGGGCG
>NZ_KV824910.1:0-524 GCF_001816085.1 Micrococcus sp. HMSC31B01 | reverse complement strand
CTGCCGCGCGCACGCCCCCAGGGCCAGCGACAGCACGAGGGCGGAGGCGGCGAGGGCCGTCGGGCGGCGGTGGGCGGGGCGGCTCACGTGTCCACCCCGGCACGGGCGAGCGCCTCGGTGACCCAGGAGGCGGTGCGCAGCTCGCTGAGCTCCGCGAGGTCGAACCAGCGCGCGTCCGTCGAGGATCCGCCGACCTCAGGGCGCAGGACGCCGCCCGTGATGCGGGCGGTGTAGAGGACCTGCACGGTGAGCAGGGGCAGCGGCTCGCCCCGCAGGCGCTTCTCCACCGGGATCGTCCCGGTCGTGACGCCCAGCAGGCCCGTGAGCTCGGCGGTGTGGCCGGTCTCCTCCCAGACCTCGCGCAGGCACGCCTCCTCCGGGCTCTCGCCGAGCTCGATGCCGCCGCCGGGCAGCGTCCACTGCAGGAACTCGGGCCCCTGCCACGAGCTGAGCAGGACGCGGCCGCCGTCCACGATCAGGGCGTATGCGCCGGCGCGCGTCTGGAACGGGCCGGCGGAGTGCGC
>NZ_KV824909.1:1609-2837 GCF_001816085.1 Micrococcus sp. HMSC31B01 | reverse complement strand
TCCCGCGCCCGTGCCGGGGCGGGCCTGCTCGCCGCAGCCGTGCTCATGGTGGGGCTCTCCGGTTGCGCGGTCGCGGAGGACGGCGGCGAGGCCGCGTCCGAGGCCGCGAGCTCCTCCTCCTCGCAGGCGACGGACACCTCGGCCGAGGCCGGGGGACAGCCCGTGGCGGACACCGCCGTCGGGAACGCCGCGAGGACCGCGCTGCCCTCCGTGGTGACCATCTCCGCGACGTCGAGCTCCGCCTCCGGTTCCGGTTCCGGGTCGATCCTGGACACGGAGGGGCACATCCTCACGAACACCCACGTGGTCACCCTCGGCGGCCAGGCCAACGACGCCGAGCTGACGGTGCGCACCTCGGACGGGGAGGTCTACGCTGCCACCGTCGTGGGCACCGACCCGCTGTCCGACCTGGCCGTCATCAAGATCGACGCCCCGGACCTCACCCCCATCCAGATCGGCCGGTCCGGGGATTTGAAGGTCGGGGACGAGGCCGTCGCCATCGGCGCCCCCCTGGGCCTGCCGAACACCGTGACCGACGGGATCATCTCCACCCTGGACCGGACCATCGCGGTGGCGTCCTCCGAGGCGCCCGAGCCGCAGGGCGAGAGCTCCGGCTCGTCCTCCGGCACCGATCAGTACCGTTTCCAGCTGCCGGGCACCCCGCAGGGCACCCGGGGCGAGGTGTACATCAACGTGCTGCAGACCGACGCGGCCATCAACCCCGGCAACTCCGGAGGCGCGCTCGTCGACGCCGAGGGTCGCCTGGTGGGCGTGAACGTCGCGATCGCCTCGGCCGGCCAGGACCCGAGCGAGGCGGGCAACATCGGGGTCGGATTCGCCATCCCCGTGGACTACGCCCAGCGGGTCGCACAGGACCTGATCGACCACGGCAAGGCCACGCATGCCATGCTCGGCGTGAGCGTCACCCCGGAGCCCGCCGAGGTGCAGGGCGGCAGCGAGAACGCCCGGACCGTGTTCAGCGACGGCGCCCGCGTCCAGCAGGTCGTGGGAGAGTCGGCGGCCGACGCGGCCGGGCTGAAGGAGGGCGACGTGATCACCGCCGTCGGCGACCGCGCGGTGATCGACTCCGAGTCCCTCACCGCCGTCGTCCGCGAGCACCGCGTGGGAGACTCGGTGGACGTCACCTACCTCCGCGACGGCGCGGAGCAGACGACCGAGGTGACGTTCACGGAGGACACCCGCTCGTGACCACCACGCTCACCACCCC
>NZ_KV824909.1:0-1589 GCF_001816085.1 Micrococcus sp. HMSC31B01 | reverse complement strand
CCACGCTCACCACCCCCGCCGCGCTCGCGGCCCACCACGGCTGGCGCCGGGTCCTGGCCGTCGGCGCCCACCCGGACGACCTCGACTTCGGGGCCGCCGCCACCCTGGCCGGCTTCCGCGCGGCCGGGCTGCACATCGAGCTGTGCATCGTGACGGACGGGGACGCCGGCGGCTTCGACTCGGAGGGCCCGGAGGCGATGACCGCCCGCCGGCACGCCGAACAGCGCGCGGCCGCCGCCGTCGTCGGTGCCGCCGAGGTCCACTTCCTCGGCGAGCGCGACGGACACCTCGAGCCGGACCACGGCGTGCGCCGCAAGCTCGTGGCGCTGATGCGCCGCGTCCGCCCGGACGTGGTGCTCAGCACCCACCCGGAGCGGGACTGGGAGCGGATGCAGGCCGCCCACCCGGACCACCTCGCCTGCGGCGAGGCCGTGGTGCGCGCCGCGTACCCGGCGGCCGAGAACCCGTACGCGTACCCGGAGCTCGCGGCGGAGGGGCTCGAGGCGTTCAAGGTCCGGAACCTGCTGCTGTACGCCGCCCCCGCCGCGCGCCGGAACACGGTCGTGGACGTCACGGGCCTGGCGGAGCAGAAGCTGCGCGCCCTCGACGCCCACCTCTCCCAGCACCCGGACGTCGACGCGATGCGGCGGCACGTGCTCGCCCAGATGGCCGAACATCACCGGCGCGCCGCCGGCCCGGCCGCCGCGCCGGGTCACGCCGAGGCGTTCCACCTGGTCACGGTCAACGGTCCGAGCACCATCGCCGGGTTCTGAACCGCCCCCCCTGCGGGGGATCTCAGTTGGTGCTCGGCCGACCGCCGTAGCGCGGGCCGGTCTGCGCGGTGGGGTCGAGGTCCACGCCGACGACGGGCTCCGACGTCGGCACCTCCGAGCCCGAGCTGGGCTCCACGGAGATGCCCATCGCCGCGAAGCGGTCCAGCCCCCGGAAGGTGATGGGCTCGCCGAAGCCGTTGGCGTCGTACGTGCCGAGCGAGGCCGGGGCCGTGCCGTCCGAGGGGTAGAGCCACAGCTGGTAGGACTGACCCTCCGGCAGCTGGGGCATCCCGCTGATCGTCAGGTAGCCGCTGTTCTGCTCCCGGGACAGGAACGCCTGGACCGTGCCGCCGTCCTGGGCCGGGTACTCCGAGGTCGTGAACAGGTCCTTCGACTGGTCGATGCGGTGCACGATGCCCGGCCGTGTGAACTGGCTCCACACCGTCCACCCGCCGACGCCGAGCACGAGGGCCGCGAGCAGCAGGAGGGCGGTCACCTTGAGCCAGCGCAGGCGGTCCCGCGGCGGGCCGGCGGGGGCGGACTCGTCGCCGATCAGGTCCATGCCCACGTCCTGGGCGGGCAGGCGACGCAGGACCTCGTCGAGCAGGGCCGACGGCGGCTCGGCCGTCACGGACCGGAACGCCCAGGCCACCGCCTGGCGCGCACCGTCCACCCGGGAGCGCCACCGGGCCAGCTCGCCGCCCCGCCGCTGCACGGCGGAGAAGGCCGCGGTGTGCCCGGCCGTGTCGAGCGCGTGCACGGCCGAGAGGTCGGCCAGCTCGAGTGTGCGGCCGGCGTCCACGTCCTCGCGCACGT
>NZ_KV824908.1:0-1136 GCF_001816085.1 Micrococcus sp. HMSC31B01 | reverse complement strand
CGGTGCGCAGGCGCGCACGCAGGGCGGCCTTGGCGTCCACGACGTCGTCGACGCCGGCGACGGGGCCCGTGGCGGCGGGCTCGGGCACGGGAGGGGGAGTGCGCATGTCCCCATGATGCCCGCCGCACCGGTGCCGCGCCCGGCCGCGCATAGGATCGACGCCATGTCCTGGCAGCGTTCCCCCTGGCCCGTGACCCTGCGGCACGGCACCCTCGCCCTGCGGCCGCTGCGGCGGCGGGACCGGGAGGCGTGGGAGGAGCAGCGGGCGCACAACCGGGAGTGGCTGACGCCGTGGGACGCCACGAGCCCCGTGCTGGGCGCGGGCCCGGCGTCGTTCGGGCAGATGGTCCGCTGGCACGGCCGGCAGGGCCGGGACGGCAGCGCCTACACGTGGGGCATGGTCCTCGACGACGACCGCCCGGACCGGGACCGCCTGGTGGGGCTGCTGTCCCTGGGCGGGATCCAGTACGGCTCGGTGCTCTCCGGCTCGATCGGCTACTGGATCGACCGTCGCGAGGCGGGTCGGGGGCTGACGCCGACGGCCGTGGCCATGGCGACGGACTGGGCGTTCCGCAGCGCCGGTCTGCACCGGGTCGAGGTCAACATCCGCCCGGAGAACGCGGCCAGCCTGCGGGTCGTGGCGAAGCTCGGCCTGCGCGACGAGGGCCTGCGGCGCGCGTACCTGCACGTGGACGGCGCCTGGCGGGACCACCGGACGTTCGCGGTGACCGCCGAGGAGGTCCCCGACGGCCTGCTGGCCCGGTGGCTGGCCTCGCGGCCGCGCCCCTGAGGGGCCGACGGGACACGCCGCGTGCGGACACGCCGCGATGGCCGGACCGGTCCGCCCCCGGCGCTAGGCTGACCGCATGGACGAGACCACCGCGCCGACGAGGGCCGTGCAGGCCGCGCTCGACGCGCTGGCCGACGCCCGGGTGAGCGCGTCGCTGGTCATCGTGGCCCTCGTGGCCTTCTTGGCCTGGCGGCTCGTGCTGCGCCGCCATCGTCTCGCGTCCGCCCCCGCCCGCCCGTCGATGCCGAGGTCCTTCATGCACCGTCTGCAGAGCTCGCCCGCCGTCCGTGCCCTGACCGCCCGGTTCTCGGGCCGCCTGAGCGCCGCCGCCGACGCGGCGCGCGCC
>NZ_KV824907.1:0-1459 GCF_001816085.1 Micrococcus sp. HMSC31B01 | reverse complement strand
GCCGGCCCGGGCCGCGCGGGCGCCCGCGTGCGCGAGGAGGCCGCCCGCCGGGCCTGCGCGTTGATCCTCGATGACGACTCCGACGCCGTCCTGAACAACTCCCTCTCCCCGGCGCCGCTCGAGCTGCTGCGCGCCCGCCCCGTGGTCACCGTCCTGCACACGCCGGCCACGCTGGCGGAGGTGCTGGCTGTCGTCGACGCCCCGGGCTGGACGGCTCCCGACCACCACCGGTGGGCCTCGGTGTCCGCGTCGAACGCGCTGGCCTGGCAGCATCGGCTGCCGCGGGTGGATGTGGTGCCCAACGGGATCGAGCTGCACCAGTGGGTCTCCGACGCCGTCCCCGTGCGCGGCCGCGCCGTGTGGTCGGGCCGGATCACGGCGGAGAAGGGCCTGCACGTGGCGATCGACGCCGCCCGGATCGCGGGCATGGAGCTGCACTTCGCCGGGCCGATCTCGGACGAGGAGTACCACGCCCGCGAGGTCGTGCCGCGGCTCGGCCCGGACACCGTCTACCACGGCCACCTCGACCACCACGCGCTGCCGCACATGCTCGCCACGGGCGAGGTCTTCCTGGCCACCCCCCTGTGGGCCGAGCCGTTCGGGCTCGCCGTGGTCGAGGCCATGGCGCTCGGCGTGCCGGTGGCCGCGCTGCTCAGCGGCGCGATGGGGGAGATCGTCGCCCCGCAGGCCGGCGCGCTGGCCGTGCACCACACGGCGCAGGAGCTCGCGGTCTCGATCCGCCACGCCCGCCGCAAGGACCGGGGACGCGTGCGTGCGTGGGCCTGCCGGTTCAGCGCGGAGACCATGGTGGAGGGCTACGTGGACCTGCTCGAGCAGGCCGCCGAGGACGCCCGCGACCTCGCCGCCGCCGAGGACGCGTACGGGTTCGACCCCCGGGAGGTCCCGCTCCCGTCCGCCGACGCGGCAGACCTGGAGTCCCTCTGATGGCCCCGGCCCGCAGGCGGGTCCTCTACTACGCCCACCAGCACGGGGCGGGGCACCTGCGGCACGCCGCGGGCCTGGCGTCGACCGGGGCGTTCGACGTGACGGTCGTGACCGCCCACCCCCGGGCGGCCGCACTGCTGCCCGCGGACGTCCCCGTCATCCCGCTGCCTTCGGACCTCGTGCCCGGCCACGAGCAGCCGGCGCGCTCGCCCCTGCACTGGTCCCCGGTGGGGACCGAGATCCGGGCTCGCTTCGACGCCCTCCACGCGGCGGCGCGGCGGGTGGACCCGGACGTGTGCGTGGTGGACGTGTCCGTGGAGGCGGCCCTGTTCCTGCGCCTGGCGGGCTGGCCCGTGCTGCACCGCCGCATGCACGGCGAGCGCACCGACCCCGCGCACGCCCTCGTCTACGCCGAGGCCGACGGCCTCTTCGCCCACTACGCCGCCGAGCTCGAGGTCCCCGCCTGGCGCGCCGCCCACGCGGACCGGGTCGCCTACCTCGGGGTCGCGGACGT
>NZ_KV824906.1:0-552 GCF_001816085.1 Micrococcus sp. HMSC31B01 | reverse complement strand
GGGGGTCACGGGCGCCGCCGCGCCGCAGGCCCACGCCGTGGCCTGGGACCAGGTGGAGCTCGTGGATGACGCGGGCGTGATCGACCTCGCCCAGCTGCGCCGTGACCTGGCGGGGATCGAGTTCCGGGAGCCGACCCGCGTCGCCGTGGTCACCGAGCGCGGCCCGGACCTGTCCGCACTGGACGACGACCGCGCGTCTCAGGCGTTCAACGGGCGGGTGCTCGAGCGGGCTCGCGCGGAGCACCCGGACTGGCTCAGCGCGGACGGCCAGAAATGGGCCGACGGCCTCGTGATCGTGGCGCTCGACCCGGACAACCGGTTGATCGGGGTGTACGTGGGCGAGGACCGGATGCTCAGCACGGACCGGCTGCGGGAGGTGCGCGAGGCCGGACACGAGGCGGCCCGTGCGGCCCGGTGGACGGACACGGTCGTGGAGGTGACGGACGCCGCCGCCGAGCTGATCGGGCGCCCCTGGTGGCAGGCTCCCGAACTGTGGTTCGGCGCGGGGATCGTCGGTGTGGCGGGCGGCGGCGCCGCGGCCGCGGCGCTCGC
>NZ_KV824905.1:0-711 GCF_001816085.1 Micrococcus sp. HMSC31B01 | reverse complement strand
CGGGCGGCGGCGGCCGCCGGCCTGGCGGCCCTCGCCGAGGACGGCGTGACCGTCGCGGACCCCCGACGCTGGTGGGGCCTGCTGCCGCTGTCCACCGAGGCTGCGCTCGTCGACCCGAAGCACGAGGTCGTCGCGCTCTCGCCCTCCCGCGTGGAGACGGCCCTGCGCAATCCGCTGGACTGGGTGCTGTACCACGTCGGCGCGAACGCGGGCGGAACCCTCGCCCAGTCCGTGGGCACGCTCGTGCACTCGGTGGCCGAGCACCATCCCGAGGGCATGCCCGAGGACGTGCGTGCCGAACTGGAGCGCCGCCTGCCCGAACTCGGCCTGCCGGAGGGCTGGATCACGGAGATCGAGCACGACCGGGCCCGCGGCCTGGTGGACGCCTACATCGGCTACTGGAGCATCGCCCGGGCGGCCGGGCGTCGGCCCGTGGCCCAGGAGGTGCGGCTCCTCGCGGACCTGACCTGGGGCGGGACCACCGTCCGGATCACCGGCGTCGTGGACCGGCTCGAGGCGGACGCGCAGGGCCGACCCTTCATCGCCGACCTCAAGACCGGCCGCAGCGCGCCCACCGGTGCGGAGATGGCGCGCCAGCCCCAGCTGGCCGCCTACCAGGTGGCCGTCCGCGCCGGTGGTCTGGAGCAGGTCCGGGACGACCCCGCCACCGACCCCGCCCTGCGCGCCGCGCTCGCCGGGCTGGAGCGGCCC
>NZ_KV824904.1:0-904 GCF_001816085.1 Micrococcus sp. HMSC31B01 | reverse complement strand
GAGGAGGGCGGAGCTGCCGCGGCGCCGCCTGAGCCGGCGGAGGCCGCAGAGCCGGAGGCACGGGTGTGCCGCCTGCGCCTGGTCGAGGCCGCCTTCGCCCACCCCGGTGCGCCGCCGCTGTGGACCGACCTGGAGCTCGACCTGGCCCCCGGGGACGTCGCCGTCGTCACCGGGCCCTCCGGATCCGGGAAGTCGACCCTGCTGGCCGTGCTGCTGGGCTTCCTGCCCCTGACCGCCGGCCGGTACACGCTCGAGACCGTGCCCCCGACGCCCCAGCCGGACCCGGTCCGCCCGGACGCGACGGCGCTGGCCCGGGTCGCCTGGACCCCACAGGACGCCCTGATCTTCGACTCCACGGCGCGCGGCAACCTCGCCCTGGCCCGCGGCGTCGCGGACGCCCCGTCCGACGCAGAGCTCACCGCCGCGCTCGAGCTGGTGGGACTGGGTCCGTGGCTGGCCGCGGCACCGCAGGGCCTGGACACGCGCGTCGGCCCTGGCGGGCAGCGGCTCTCGGGCGGGCAGCGTCAACGCCTGGCCGTGGCCCGGGCTCTCGTGGCCCGCGCCGATGTCGTGCTGCTGGACGAGCCGACCGCACACGTGGACGCCGACGAGGCACGCGCCCTCATCACGGATCTGCGCCAGGCCCTGACGGACAGGATCGTCGTGGTCGTCACCCATGACGGCAGGCTGTTGGAGGACGGCGACGTCCCGGTGCGGATCGGCCGCTAAGGCCCCTGATCAGTCCGCGGACACGGCCACGGCGTCGTCCTCGGCGGGCGGGGCCGAGACGAGTTCGGGGGAGGCGCCGGCGCCGACGGCCTCGATGCGCTGGTCCACGGGCACGCCCGAGCCGTCCCGGCGCCCATACTCGATCGGCAGCGCGCGGGCCACGCCGGCCCGGGAG
>NZ_KV824903.1:0-992 GCF_001816085.1 Micrococcus sp. HMSC31B01 | reverse complement strand
GAGCCCGACCGCCGCCGGCGTCCCCGCCTCGGAGGAGGTCGGCGTCGTGATGGTGGGGGACCCGGAGACCGCGCTGCGCCCCATGCCCGCGCCCGGCCAGGTGGCCGTGCTGCGCGTGGTCCCCGGCCCCCGCGACGACTGGTTCGGCGAGGCGGGCCTGGAGCGCCTGTTCACGCAGGACTGGGACGTGAGCCAGCAGACCGACCGGATCGGGGTGCGCCTCACGGCCCCCGACGACGGCGCGCCGCTCGAGCGCGTGCGCGAGGGCGAGCTGAAGTCCGAGGGCGCCGTGCGCGGCGCGCTGCAGGTGCCGCCCTCGGGTGAGCCCGTCCTGTTCCTCTCCGACCATCCGGTCACCGGCGGCTACCCGGTGATCGGCGTCGTGGCCCGCGCGGACCTCGGCCTGGCGGCCCAGCTGCCACCGGGCGCCCGCGTCCGCTTCGTCCCCCATCCCCGCCCCGGCGCCGAGCCCGTCGTCGACTCCGCATCGCCCTCCGAGGAGACCCCCGCATGACCACCACCCCCGCCGCCCGCCCCGTCACGCGGGTGCTCATCGCCAACCGCGGCGAGATCGCCGTGCGCGTGGCCCGCGCCGCCCGCGACCACGGCATCGCCTCGATCGCCGTCTACTCGGATCCGGACGCCGACGCCCTGCACGTGGCCGTCGCGGACGAGGCCTTCCACCTGCCGGGCGCGTCCTCGGCGGACACCTACCTGAAGATCGACGCGGTCCTCGACGTCGCCCGCCGCGCCGGCGCCGACGCCGTGCACCCGGGCTACGGCTTCCTCTCTGAGAACGCCGACTTCGCGCAGGCCGTGATCGACGCCGGGATGACCTGGATCGGCCCGTCGCCGGACGCCATCCGCGCCCTCGGCGACAAGATCACCGCCCGCTCCCTCGCCCAGCAGGCGGGTGCCCCGCTCGTGCCGGGCTCGGACGGCCCCGTGCCGGACGCCGCCGCCGCGCGCGCGTTCGCCGACGAGCACGGCCT
>NZ_KV824902.1:702-1661 GCF_001816085.1 Micrococcus sp. HMSC31B01 | reverse complement strand
GCGCCTGCTCGGCCGCGCGCTCGGCCGCGACGCGCTGCGCCTCCCGCTCGGCCGCGACACGGCGCTCCTCCTGCAGGCGGCGCTCCCCGCGGACCTCGGTGAGCCGGTACAGCACGGGCACGAGCACGAGCGTGAGCAGGGTGGAGGACACCAGGCCGCCCACCACGGCCACCGCGAGGGGCTGGGAGATGAACCCCGCGTGCCCCGTGATGCCCAGGGCCATCGGGGTCATGGCCAGGATGGTGGCCAGGGCCGTCATCACCACCGGGCGCACGCGGTTGAGCGCGCCCACCTCGATCGCCTCGTCCAGGGTCATGCCGCGGTCGCGGCGGTACTGGTTGATCAGGTCGATCAGCACGATCGCGTTCGTCACCACGATGCCCACCAGCATGAGCAGCCCGATCATCGTGGACAGTCCCAGCGGCGTGCCGGTGGCCAGCAGCGCCAGGAACACGCCCGTGGCGGCGAAGGGGATCGACACGAGCAGCACGAGCGGCTGGCGCAGCGAGTTGAACGTCGCCACCATCACGACGTACACGGTCGCCACGGCGGCCAGCAGCGCCAGTCCGAGGTCCCGGAACGTCTGCGCCTGCTGCTCCGCCGCGCCGCCCACGGCCGCGGTGACGCCCTCGGGCAGGTCCAGCTCCGCCACGGCCTGCGTGACCCGGCGCGAGACGGCCCCGAGGTCCTCGTCGTCCGGGGTCACCGTGACGACGGCGGTCCGCTCGCCGTTCGAGGACGTCACCCGGGCGGGCACCGGCACTCGCGAGACCTCGGCGAGGTCCCCCAGCGGCACGGGCCCCTCGGCCGTCTCCACGGGCACCTGGCGCAGGGCGTCGAGGGACTCGACCGGCTCCGGGTCACCCAGCTGCACCGCGAAGCTCTCGAACCCGAAGCGGACGTCGCCCACGGGCACGGCCTGCAGGGCGGCGGCGGCCTGGCCGGCCACCGCCTCCTCG
>NZ_KV824902.1:0-682 GCF_001816085.1 Micrococcus sp. HMSC31B01 | reverse complement strand
CTCCTCGGTCAGGCCGAGCCGGGCGGCGGCGACGGTGTCCACGTCCACCTGGAACGTCGGGCGCAGGTCCGAGGCCGGCGTCGTCACCTCGCGGGCACCCTCGACGGGCCGCAGCGCCTCGGCGACCTGATCGGCGGCCGCGGTGAGGGCCTGCGGGTCGGGGGCGGAGACGGACACCTCGATGTCCTGGCCGCCGCTCGGCCCCTGCTGCGTGGAGACGGACACGTCGCCCACGCCGTCGAGACCGGTGAGCTCGGCGCGCACCCCGTCCTGAAGGGCCACCTGGTCCGCATCCGGGTCGGTCACCACCGTGAACCGCGCCCGGTCCGCCGAGGAGCCGCCGAAGGCCCCCATCGGACCGGCGGCGGTGCCGGCCGTCCACTGGACCGTCTCGACGCCGTCGGTGTCCAGCAGCACCCGCTCGATGCGCTCGGCGGCGGCGGCCGTGGTCTCCAGCGACGTCCCCGGCTCCTGCTCCGCCGTGACGACGAACGAGTTCTGTCCCGAGTCGCCCAGGAGGTTCGTGGGGATCAGCGGGACCAGCGCGGCCGTGCCGGCCAGCAGCGCCAGGGCGGCAGCGAGGGTGACCACGGTGTGCCGCTGCGTCCAGCGCAGCACCGGGCGGTAGGCCCGGGTGAGCCATCCGCCGGCCGCCACGGGCCGGTCGCCGGGGACGGCGGGC
>NZ_KV824901.1:0-1155 GCF_001816085.1 Micrococcus sp. HMSC31B01 | reverse complement strand
GCGGGGCCGCGCGCTCGCCGTCACCGCCGTCGAGCTCGACCCGGCGGCGGCCGACTGGGCCCGGCGGAACCTCGCCCCGCGCGGGGTCGACCTGCGACAAGGTGATGCCCTTGTCGCGTGCCCCGACCTCGAGGGCCGCGTGGACGTCGTCGTGAGCAACCCGCCCTATGTGCCCGAGGCCGAGGTGCCCGCCCAACCGGAGGCCCGACTGGACCCGGCGCGGGCGCTCTACGGCGGGGACACGCCCGGGCTGCGGATCCCGCGCGCCATCGCGCACCGGGCGGCGGACCTGCTCGCCCCGGGCGGCCTGTTCGCCATGGAGCACCACGAGACGCAGGGCCCGGCCCTCCTGTCCGCCCTCGGCGCGGACCGGCGGTTCACGGGCGAACGAGTCCACCCGGACCTCACCGGGCGAGATCGGTTCTTGACGGCGCGCCGGTCCGGCGAAGCCGCGGCGGGCGCGGAGGTGGAAGAATGACCGACGTGAGTGACTTCATCGACGTCTCGGATCCGGCCGCCCTCGAGAATGCCGTGGCCCGCGCCCGCGAGGTCCTCGCGGACCGCCGCTGCGTGGTCCTGCCCACGGACACCGTCTACGGCATCGGAGCGGACGCGTTCTCCCCGCTGGCCGTGGCCGTGCTGCTGGCCGCCAAGGGCCGTGGCCGCACCATGCCGCCGCCCGTGCTCATCGCGGACCGCCGCGTCATGGCCGGCCTCGCGTACGACGTGCCGGAGGAGGCCGAGGCCCTCGCCGAGCGCTTCTGGCCCGGCGCCCTCACGCTCATCCTCAAGTCCCAGCCCACGCTGACCTGGGACCTCGGCGAGACCCGCGGCACCGTCGCCCTGCGCGTGCCCGACGACGCGGTGGCCCGCGAACTGCTCTACGCCGTCGGCCCCATGGCCGTCTCCAGCGCGAACCGCACCGGCATGGACGCCGCCACCACCGCCGACGCCGCCCGCTCGATGCTGGGGGAGTCCGTGGCCCTCTACCTCGACGCCGGCCCCCGGGAGAGCCGGGATCCCTCGACGATCGTGGACTGCACCGTCACCCCGTTCCGCGTGGCCCGGCAGGGCTCCGTGCCCCTGGAGGAGCTGCGCGCGGTGGTGCCGGACCTGCTCGCCGAGGGCGAGGAGCCGCCGGTCGCCGCCGAGCGG
>NZ_KV824900.1:0-3221 GCF_001816085.1 Micrococcus sp. HMSC31B01 | reverse complement strand
CAAGAACCTCATGACCCACAACAGCTAGCCGCGCCGCCCCGCCCCCGCACTTTCGAACGTGATATCGGGGGAATGGGCGCTTTCGAACGGGAGATAGGGCCTATCTCACGTTCGAAAGCGCTCGCCCCGGGGGGCTCAGCGGTAGTCGAAGAAGCCCTTGCCGGACTTCCGGCCGAGCTCGCCGCGGGCCACCATGTCCCGCATGAGCTGCGGCGGGGCGAAACGCTCACCCAGCTGGGACTCGAGGTACTCCGCGATGCCCAGGCGCACGTCCAGGCCCACGATGTCGGTCAGCGCCAGCGGGCCGACCGGGAACTTGTAGCCGAGCACCATGGCGGCGTCGATGTCCTCGGGGGAGGCCACGCCCTCCTCGACCATGCGGATGGCCTCGAGCGCGATCGCCACGCCCAGGCGCGACGAGGCGAAGCCCGGGGCGTTCTTGACGACGACGGGGGTCTTGCCGAGCCCGCGGACCCACTCGGTGGACAGGGCCTGGAGCTCCGCACCGGTCTGCTCGCCGATCACGACCTCCACGAGCTTCGAGGCGGGCACCGGGTTGAAGTAGTGCAGGCCGCAGAAGCGTTCGGGGCGCTGCAGGTGCGTGGCGATCTCGTCGATGGAGAGGGAGGAGGTGTTGCTGGCCAGCCAGGCGTCCTCGCGCAGGTGGGCCTCGACGTCGGTGAGCGCCTCGATCTTCACCTGCATGTCCTCGAACACGGCCTCGACCACGAGGTCGCAGCGGGCGAAGTCGGCCCGGTCCACGGAGACGGTCAGGCGCTGCGCCCACTCGTCCAGGTCGCCGTCGATCTTGCCGCGCTCGAGGGAGGCGGCCAGGTCGGCCTCGATGCGCTCCCTGGCGGCCTCGGCCGACTGCGGGTCGCGCTCGACGACGACCACCTCGGACGAGCCGGAGACGAGGAACGCGTGGGCGATGCCGCCGCCCATCCGGCCGCCGCCGAGGACACCGACGACGGCGGGCACGGAGGACGGAGCGGTGTCAGGGGTGTGCTGCTGATCGGTCATGTCAGTCCTCACTTCTTCTTGCGGTCCAGGAACGCCTGCATGCGCTCGAACTTGGCGTCGGACTCGAACAGGATGGCCTGCGCGATCTCGTCCACGTGGGGGTGGGCCTCGCGCGGGAGGTGGAAGACGCGCTTGGACAGCCGCACCGCCAGCGGGTCCTGCTGCGCGATGCGGTCGGCGAGGGCGTCGGCGGCGTCGAGGAGGGCGTCCGGCTCGTGCAGCTCGGTGACGAGCTTGAGCTCGAGGGCCTCCTGCGCGTCCAGGATCCGTCCGGCGAGCAGCAGCTCGAGGGCCACCGGCTCACCCACCAGCTCCTTGAGCCGCCACTGGGCGCCCGCAGCGGCGGTGATCCCCAGGCTCGTCTCGGGCTGGCCCATCTTCAGCGCCGGGGTGGCGATGCGGAAGTCGGCCGCGTAGGCCAGTTCCGCGCCGCCGCCCAGGGCGAAGCCGTCGATCGCCGCGATCACGGGCATGGGCAGCCGGTGGATGCGGTCGAAGACCTGCGAGTTCACGCCGCGCAGGGCGTCGTCGCGGCGGCGCTCGCGCAGCTGTCCGATGTCCGCGCCGGAGGCGAAGATGCCGGAGAACGTCCCCGGCTCGCGCGTCGACTCCACCTGCGTGCCCGAGATGATCAGGATCTTCGGCTCGCGTTCGAGGTGGGTGCAGAGCTCGTGGAACTCGTCGACCATGGTCTGGTCGATCGCGTTGCGCACGCCCGGGCGGTCCATGCGCGCGTGGACGCGGTCCTCACGCTCCTCGACGCGCAGTGCCGTGAAGTGGCTGAAGTCGTCCATGCGCTCAGACCTTCTCGACGAGCATCGCGGAGCCCTGGCCCACGCCCACGCACATCGTGGCCAGGCCCCTGTCCGCGCCCTCGCGCTCCATCCGACCGAGCAGCGTGACCACGAGGCGCGAGCCCGAGGAGCCGAGCGGATGGCCCAGGGCGATCGCGCCGCCGTCGGCGTTGACGGTCTCCGGGTCCAGGCCGAGGCGCCGCATCGAGGCCAGGGACTGGGTGGCGAAGGCCTCGTTGAGCTCGACGGCGCCCAGATCCGCCACGGACCAGCCGGAGCGCTCGAGGGCCTTCTCGGTGGCCGGGACGGGGCCCAGACCCATGATCTCGGGGGCCAGGCCCGCCGAGGTGGACTCCACGACGCGGGCCCGCGGGGTCAGGCCGTACTTCTGCGCGGCCCGCTCGGAGACGACGAGGATCGCCGAGGCGCCGTCGTTGAGGGAGGAGGAGTTGCCGGCGGTGACCACGCCGTCCTTCTTGATGATCGGGCGCAGGCTGGCGAGCACCTCGGGGGTGGAGCCGGGGCGGGGGCCCTCGTCCGTGTCCACGACCGTCTCGGCGCCCTTGCGGCCCGTGACGACGACGGGCACGATCTCGTCCGCGAAGCGGCCGGCCCCGATGGCGGCCAGCGCACGCTCATGCGAGCGGGCGGCGAAGGCGTCGGCGTCCTCGCGGGTGATGCCGTCCACCTCGCCGACCTCCTCGGCGGTCTCCGGCATGGAGAAGGTGAACTTCTCCCCGAACTCGCCGTCCGCGAAGCGCGGGTTCACGAAGCGCCAGCCGATCGCGGTGTCGAAGGCCGCGCCGGGCTTGGCGAACGCCGTCGTCGGCTTCTCCATCACCCAGGGGGCGCGGGACATCGACTCCACGCCGCCGGCCACGACGACGTCGGCCATCCCGGAGCGCACCATCGCGGTGGCGATGCCGATCGCGGACATGCCGGACGCGCAGAGGCGGTTCACGGTGATGCCCGGGACGGTGTCCGGGAAGCCGGCCAGCAGCCAGGCCATGCGGGCGACGTTGCGGTTCTCCTCGCCGGCGCCGTTGGCGTTGCCGAGGATGACCTCGTCCACGACCGACGGGTCGATGCCGGCGTCCTCGATCACGGCCTTGATGGTCAGGGCGGCGAGGTCGTCGGGGCGGACGGAGGAGAGGGCGCCGCCGTACTTGCCGACGGGCGTGCGGCGACCGCCGACGAGCAGGGCCTGGGACTGTGCGGACATGGAGACTCCTTGAGTGACCGACGACGAGGCGGGCGCGGCGAATTACCGACCGTGCGTTCAGGTTCAGTATCCCGGGCCGGTGTGACGGGGGTCAACTGCGGGGGCGGGGTGTGACGGGGCGGAGACGGGGCCGGGCGGCCGCGCCGAGGCCACGTCGATCAGCGTCTGACCCGGCGCACCCC
>NZ_KV824899.1:0-564 GCF_001816085.1 Micrococcus sp. HMSC31B01 | reverse complement strand
CAGCCGGGTGCGGTGGTCCGTGGGCCACGGGGCGTCCGCGGGCAGGGTCACGAGGTCCACGAGGTCGGTGGCGCCGAGCAGCTGGCCGCGCAACCGGGTGTTCGGCCACACGCCCTCCTGCAGGCCCACGACGATCACCGTGTCCCACTCCTGGCCGGCCGCCGCGGCGGGGGTGCGCACGTGCACGGCGTCGCCGGACTCGGCCCGGCGGGCCAGGGTGTCCACGGGCAGGTCCTGGGACTCCATGTAGACGGCGAACGACTCGGGCGAGGCGCCCGGGAACTGGTCCACGAAGCGCTCGGCCACCTTGAACAGGGCGACGACGGCGTCGAGATCCGCGTCCGCACGGCGGGACTCGCGGCGGTCGTTCGCGTGCTCGGCGGGCCGCAGCGCGAGCGAACGCCACCGCTCGGCCCGACCGGAGGCGGACCACAGCGCCCACAGCACGGTCTCGGGCGAGGCCGAGGGGGCGCGGGCGGCCTCCAGGCCGTCCCGGAGCATCCAGTGGACGCGGCGCAGGGCGCGGTGCCGCTCGTGCTCGGGGCCGGCCAGGCTCGGGTCCAG
>NZ_KV824898.1:0-1385 GCF_001816085.1 Micrococcus sp. HMSC31B01 | reverse complement strand
CGCGCCGCCTGGGACCAGGCCCCCTCGTACGCCGAGCAGGAGGAGCAGACCCGCCCCGCCTACGGGCAGCCGTACGGCTACGGCCAGGACGCGAACACCGTCCCCGCCTACGGCTACGGGCAGGGCACGCCCGGCCACGGCTACGGGACCCCACTGCAGCCCGGCCAGACCGACGGCGTCGGCCGCTCGGTGGCATCCATGATCCTCGGCATCATCTCCGTGGTGGGCGGGTTCACGTTCCTCCTCCCGCCGATCGTGGGCGTGATCCTCGGCCACATCGGCCTCAAGCGCGAGCCCCACGGCCGCGGCATGGCGATCGCCGGCCTCGTGATGAACTACGTGTCCCTCGCCCTGCTGCTGCTCGCCGTCGTGTTCCTCGTGATCCTGGTGATCGCCGGCATGTCCCTGGGCGACTACACCTCGACCTGACCGGCCGGCTCAGCCGGCCAGCAGCAGCTCGAGATGCGCGGCCAGGGCGAGCAGGGGTGCAGACGTGCCGGGCCGGCCGATGAGCTGGACGGACCAGTTCAGGCCCCGCTCGTCCCGGAGCACGGGCACCGCGACCGCGGGCAGGCCGAGCACGTTGACCATCGAGGTGTAGGGCGTGAACGCGCACTGCGCCTCGTAGTTGGCCTCGGGCTCCATCGCCAGGAAGTGGCCGACCGGCGGGGGCGCGGTGGCCAGCACCGGGGTCATCACCACGTCGACGGCGGCGAACTGCGCCCGCACCCCGCGTGACCACTCCTCGAGCCGGTGGGCGGCGTCGTCGATCTCGGCGCGCCCTGCGGCCCGGGCCGTGCGCAGGAAGTGCGCGGCCACCGCGCCCACGTGCGCCTCGGCGTCCTCCGGCAGCGGCGCCCGGAGCAGCCCGGCGGTCCACACCGTGCGGAAGTCCCGGTGATAGTCCTCGCCGTAGTAGGGGGAGAGGTCCTCGACCGCGTGACCGCCCGCGTCCAGGGCGGCGGCGGCCTTCGTCAGGGCGGTGACGGCGGGCCGGGCCAGGGAGATCTCCAGGTCGGGGGCGAACGGCGAGGCCGTGGTGACGCCGATCCGGCGGACGTCGACGGCGTCCCCGGCCCGGGCGGTCTCCACGGTGCGGCGCAGGTCCGACAGCACCCGGCCGGGCAGGCCCTCGGGGGTGAGCATCACGTCGTAGAGCAGGGCGGCGTCCTCGACCGTGTGGGCCAGCGGGCCCGACACCGTGAGGTTGCGGACCGTGTCCGCGTGCTCGTCCATCGGCAGCTCCCCGCGACCGGGCTTGAGGCCCACGAGCCCGCACGCCGCGGCGGGGATGCGGATGGACCCGCCCCCGTCCGAGCCCGGGGCGAACGGCAGGATCCCCGCGGCGACGGCGGCCGCGGCCCCACCCGAGGAGCCACCCGCGG
>NZ_KV824897.1:0-1467 GCF_001816085.1 Micrococcus sp. HMSC31B01 | reverse complement strand
GAGGGCGAGCGCGGCGTGCGCCTCGGGCAGGCGGACGCCGGCGTCCACGACGGCACGGGACGAGCCCCGGCGGACCGCGCCCGCGTCGGCGCGAGCGCCGAGCAGCAGGCCCAGGGCGGTGACCACCATGGTCTTGCCGGCGCCGGTCTCGCCGGTGACGACGGTGAAGCCGGGGTCCAGGTCCACGGTGGCCTCGCCGATCACGCCGAGCCCCGAGATCCTCAGATGGTCGATCATGCGTCCTCCCCGGGGTGACGCGCCCCGCGGTCGCGGTGGCGCTGGATGTCCGCGGGCGAGAGCACCGACAGCGGCATGGTGGCCGGTTCGACGACGTCGGGACGCGGCCCCGCGTGCCGCGGCTCGACGGTCTCCACCGCGTGGAGCACGCCCGCCCGCTCCTGGGCGGTGACGGGGCCGCGCCAGCCGTCCGTGGGCAGCCGGAACTTGCGCACGAGCCGTTCCGCGAAGGGCGTCGGGTTGAGACGGGCCAGGCGCACCGGCTCCGCCGACCGGGACACCTCGATCCGGGCCTGCGGCGGCAGTTCGACGGTGCGCCGGCCGTCACACCACAGCACACCGGTCTCGCGGGTGCGGGTGAGCACGTCCACGCCGATCGTGGAGCGCGGACCCACCACGAGGGGGCGGGTGAACAGGGCGTGGGCGCTGATGGGCACGCACAGCAGGGCCTCCACGGAGGGCCACACGACGGGGCCCCCGCCGGAGAAGGCGTAGGCGGTGGAGCCGGTGGGGGTGGCCAGGACGACGCCGTCGCAGCCGAAGGCCGTCAGCGGCGAGTTGTCCACGGAGACGACCACCTCGAGCATCCGCTCCCGGTGGGACTTCTCCACGGAGGCCTCGTTGAGGGCCCACGTGCGGGCCACCTCGCGGCCCTCCACGAGCACGACGACGTCCAGGGCCATGCGCTCGATCACTACGTAGGACTCCGAGGCGATCGCCTGGACGGTGCGGTGCAGGTCGGTGCGCTCGGACTCGGCGAGGAAGCCGACGTGGCCCAGGTTCACCGCCAGCAGTGGCACGTTGTGGCCGCGGACGAAGTCGGCCGCCCGCAGCACCGAGCCGTCGCCGCCGAGGACGAGGCCGAGGGTGATGTCCTCGAGCTCGCAGTCGACCCCGAGGGCCTCCGGCGCGAACTCCGGGGGGTCCCCCGCGGCCGCGCGGATGGCGGCCACGTCCTGTTCGAGCATGACGCTGACCAGGCCCTCCTCCGCGAACATGCGGGTGGCCTGCAGCGCCGCGCTGATGGCGTCCTCGCGGCCCGTGTGGGTCAGGACGAGGACACGACGTCCGGGGGTGTAGGGCATGGTTCCTTCCGCGAGCCGGGGTGCCGGGCACTGCGCTCCAGGATAGCCACGAGATCGGACACGCGAACCGGTGGCCCCGCGCCCGTGGACGGGCGGCGCCCCCCCGGACGCGGGTCAGGACCAGTCGATGTGGGCGCCCCGGACC
>NZ_KV824896.1:0-1462 GCF_001816085.1 Micrococcus sp. HMSC31B01 | reverse complement strand
TGCCGGGCACCGCGGGCGCGGTGGCCGAACGCGTGGAGGCCGTCGTCGTGGACGTGGACGGCGTGGACGGGCCGTGGGCCGGGGCCCTCGACGCCGCCGGCGCAGCCCTCTACCTCGAGCTGCGGGGTGCCGTGAGCGCGGCCGCCGCGCGCGGGGTCACCGTCTGGGTGCTCTCCCGGGGCCGTCACCGGCACCGGCTCGGGGCCCTCGCCCTGCTGCACGCCGGGGACGTCATCGTGGTCGAGGCCGGCGCGGACCGGACGCCGTTGCACTTCACCGAGGACCCGGGCGACGCGCCCCAGGGGATCGCCGACGTCCTCGCCGCCTGCCCGGAGGAGAGCGCATGAACACGCACCACCCCGACCGCCTGACCGACGCCGCCGGCGTGCGCGTCCTGCTCTACGGCGACGTCGACCTGAACGTCATCGACGGCTCCGCCACGTGGCTGCCCTCCCTGGCGGAGACCCTCGCCCGCACGGGTGCGAGCGTGGACGTCCAGCTCAAGGCCGTCGAACGCCGGGACCTGCTCACCGCTCCGCTGCGCGCCCTGACGGGGGTGCGCGTGCTCGCCGCCGAGCCGGCGGCCGGGCAGGGGGGCATGAACCCCTCCCGCGCCGCGGACGTGCTGGCCCGCCGGGACGAGGAGTCCCGGTACGACGTGGTGCTCGTGCGCGGCATCCACGCCTGTCTCGAGCTCGCCGACCGCGGCGCCTTCCCGGGGCGGCTGTGGTCCTACGTGACCGAGTACGGCTACGTGGAGGACGGCTTCCCGGCCGGGCGCGTCGAGGAGCTCGGTCGCATCGCCGCGGCGAGCCGTCTGATGCTGGCCCAGACGCCCCAGGCCCGCGCCGTGCTCGAGGCGATGGTCCCGGCCGCCGCCGGGCGCACCGAGCTGCTCTCGCCGATGGTGCCGGACGGGCTCGCTCCGGCCGAACGCGCCGAAGCGCCCGCCGACGGCCCAGTGCGTCTCGTGTACACGGGCAAGTTCGCCCACGACTGGCGCACCGACCTCATGCCGGACGTGCTGACCGCCCTCCACGAGGCCGGCGTCCCGGCCACGCTCACGATGGTGGGGGACAAGGTCCATCCCGAGCGGGACCGGCCCGGCTGGGCGGCGGCGATGCGCTCCCGCCTCGAGGCCGACCGGCCCGACTTCGAGTGGACGGGAGCGCTCTCCCGCGAGGAGTCCATGGCCCGCACCGCGGCCGCGGACGTCTCTCTGGGCTGGCGCGCCCCCGCCCTGGACCTCTCGCTCGAGATCTCCACGAAGGTGCTGGAGAGCTGCGCGGTCGGAGTGCCGCCGCTCCTGAACCGGACCGTGGCGCATGAGGAGCTGCTGGGGGCCGACTACCCCCTGTTCGTGGACGGGGTGAGGGACTCGGCCCGCGATGTGGCCGCCCGCATCGCGGCCGTCCGCCACGACCTGCCGGCCCTCTCGCGGCGCGTCGTCGAGGCCGCCGCC
>NZ_KV824895.1:0-515 GCF_001816085.1 Micrococcus sp. HMSC31B01 | reverse complement strand
CGGGCCCGTCCGTCGTCTCCGCGGGGCTGAGCAGGGCCTGCAGCCGCACCAGCACGGCTTCGGGCGCGTGCAGCCGCGCGTGGTGCTCGTGCGCCCGCTCCCGCCGTTCCCGCGCGGCCGCCGACGTCTCCTCCAGCAGGCTCAGCACCGTGGCGAGGAGCGTGGCGTCGTCGGTCTCGATCACCGGCGGGGCGCACCCGTCCGGCGCGGCAGTCACCGGCGGCCCGGCGACCACAGCGCTGCCCGCGGCCAGGGCCTGCAGGGCCGCGATCTCCAGTTCTCCCGTGTGCAGCGGGGCCACGACGACGTCGCTGCGGAACGCGTCGGGTCGACGGCGGAACCGGGGACCCGACGGGGCCTCGACCGGGATCCCGCGTGCGGCCAGTTCCGCGACCAGCTCGTCCACCGCCGCCGACTCGGCCGAGGTGCGGTCCCCGGGCAGGATGAGCACGCTGCGGGGTGCAGACGCGCCGTCATGACCGGGTCCCCGGTCCGTCGGCGTCGGGATCGGTGCG
>NZ_KV824894.1:0-770 GCF_001816085.1 Micrococcus sp. HMSC31B01 | reverse complement strand
CGCCCCGGCGGCGCTGCTGCCCGCCCTGCTCTTCGGCGTCGCCGCCCTCGCGGGGGCGCGGCGCGAGGCCGGCACCTGGGCGCACCTGATCGGCCTGGACCTCACGGAGCGGATCTCGCGGCGCTCGCAGTACGAACGCTGGGCCGGTTCGTACGCCTGGTCCGTGGTGCGCGCCGCGGTCCTCGCCGTGCTCGCCCTGACGGGCCTGAACGCGCTGCTCGTGGCGGGGCGGCTGGCCGTCGAGTGGACCGCCGTCGTCACCGTGGCCGAGGCGATCGGGGGCGGTCCGCTGGGCGGCCTGCTCCTGGCGCTGCTGCAGATCGGCTGGCTGCCCACGTTCACCGCGTGGTCGATCGCGTGGACGGCGGGCCCGGGGTTCTCCGTGGGCGCGGACAGCCTCTACTCCGTGTTCGGCGCGACGCCGGCCACCGCGCCCGCCCTCCCGGCGCTGGGTGCGCTGCCCGGGACGTGGTCGCCGTGGCAGCTGCTCCTGCTGGCCGTGCCGATCGGCGCCGGCGCCGTGGCCGGCGTGTGGCTGCTGCGGGAGGGGGAGAACCACCTCGACGACTGGCTGCACACCCGCCACGGCAGCCGCGCGGTGTCCTTGACACTGTCCACGCTGGCCCTGGCCGTGCTCACCGGACTGCTCACGGGGCTGCTGCTGCTCGTGCCGCTGGCCCTCACCTCCGGGACGCTCGGGCTCGGCGCGCTGACGGACATCGGCTCCCACGTCTGGGCGGTGTGCGCCGCCGTCGCCGGGTGGGTCGCGC
>NZ_KV824893.1:0-997 GCF_001816085.1 Micrococcus sp. HMSC31B01 | reverse complement strand
GCGGGGAGCTGAGCGTGCGCTGGGCGGCGGTGGCGCCGTCGTCATGAGGGCCGCGCCGGTGGCGCGGGGTCCTCAGCGGTGCAGGGCCGGGCCCATGTCCTGGCGGGGGCCGGCGAGGTAGACGCACGCCACGCACGCGGCCACGAGGCCGAACATGCCCATCCCGCCGCCCGCGAGCACGCCGAGGAGCCCGACGACGGCGGCGACGCCGGTGAGGATCAGCCAGAAGCTCCTGTCCCGGCCCCCGATGCGGGCGAAGTCGTCGGGGCGGCGCCGGACGACGTCCACCAGCGCCCAGACCTCGAGCACGAGCGCGGCGATCGCCAGGACGCGGAACAGCCAGTGGTCGACGAGCAGGGCGAAGTGCATGGGGGCGCTCATGTCGGTCAGTCTAGGCGGTCGGCCCGGCCGGGTTCCTCCCCCGTCCGGGGCGGCGTCTAGGCTCGAGGCGTGAGCACCCAGACCGAGCATCGCGGCCTGTTCGTCGCCGTCGAGGGACCGGACGGATCCGGCAAGTCCACCCAGGCCCGCGCCCTGACCGAGGCCCTGCGCACCACGGGCCACGAGGTGGTGCTCACGCGCGAGCCCGGCGGCTCGGACCTGGGCGAGACGCTGCGGGAGCTGCTGCTGGACCCCGGGCACGCCCCCGTGGACCCCCGCACCGAGGCGCTGCTGTTCGCCGCGGCCCGGTCCGCCCATGCCGTCCGCACGCTGCGTCCCGCGCTGGCCCGGGGCGCCGTCGTCGTCACGGACCGGTATGTGGACTCGTCCGTGGCCTACCAGGGCGCGGCGCGCGGGCTGGGCGAGGCGCGGATCGCCGCCCTGAACGAGTGGGCCACGGACGGCCTGGTCCCCGATCTGACGGTGCTGATCGACGTGGACGCGGCCACCGCCGCGGACCGGCGTGACCGCCGTGCGGCGGGGGGCGAGGGCACCCCCGACCGCATGGAGCGGGAGACGGCGGACCGGCACGAGGCCCTGCGCGCCGCCTTCCTCG
>NZ_KV824892.1:0-567 GCF_001816085.1 Micrococcus sp. HMSC31B01 | reverse complement strand
ACGCAACAGAGTGGGCCGCCATGCGCTGCCCTTCGACGCGTCCGACGACGGCGACGGCGCGGCCGCCCCCGCCCGCCTGCTGGTGCACGCCAAGGACCTGCGGGCCCAGGTGGCCCCGGTGGCGCTGCTGCCGGTGCTCGCCGCCGCCGTCGCGACGCTGGCCGACCGCGGCCTCGACGCGCGGGTGACCGTGGAGGTCCAGGACACCGTGCAGGACGAGGACGCCCTGGCCGCGCTGCGCGCGGGCTGCGCCCACCACGGCTTCGAGCTGTGGCAGCACGACCGGCTCGACGACCCCGCCCTGCACGCGCTGCTGCGCGACGTGGACGTGTCCGTGCTGCCGTACCGCATCGGCACCCACTCGGGCTGGGTGGAGATGTGCCGGGACCTGGGGGTGCCGGTGGCCGTCGCGGACATCGGGCACATCGCGGACCAGTCCGGCGCCTGGTTGAGCCCCGACTCGCTCGCCGCGTTCGACCCGGAGGATCCCGACTCCCTCGCCGACGCGCTCGAGACGCTGGTGCGCGCCCGCGCGCGCACGGCCCCCGCCGACCCGGCCGCCCGGGC
>NZ_KV824891.1:0-3629 GCF_001816085.1 Micrococcus sp. HMSC31B01 | reverse complement strand
TCACCGGCGAGGGCGGACATGGCGGCGGCGGGGTCGTCGAGGCCGGGCGTGTGGCCGGCGTCGAGGCGGTCCAGCAGGTCGGCCCGGGCCGCGAAGTCCACGGGGCGGCGGTTGTCCGGGTCCACGAGGGTGGGGAAGGGCACCTCCGTGCCCTGGTAGACGTCGGGGACGCCGGGGGCGGCGAGCTGGACGAGCTTGTGGCCGAGCTGGACCACGAGGCCGGGCTCGGCGATACGGTCCGCGACGGCCTGCAGCACGCCCCGCGCAGGCCCCTCGGGGGAGGTGACGGCGGCGGCGAGCGCGGCGAGCCGGGCCTCGAACTCGGGGTCCTGGTCCGTCCAGGTGGTGGCCAGGGCCGCCTCGCGGGAGGCCTTCTGCAAGAAGCCGAGGATCCGTTCCTCCTCCGGCGCGGTGCCGTCCGTGGGCCAGACGCCCACGATGGACTCCCAGAGCAGCCGCTCCGCGTCGGGGTGGCCGAGCGGGTGGAGGCGCCTCAGCTCCGCGAGCTCGGCGGCCCAGCGGTCGGGCTCCTCGGCGAGCACGGCGATGCGGGCGCGCACGTCCTCACCGCGCTTGGTGTCGTGGGTGCTCAGGGTGGTCATGGCCGTCGGCCAGGCGGCCTGGCGCGCCTGCTGGGCGGCATGGAAGTCGGCCAGGGACAGGGCGACGTGGGAGGGGTCTCCGCCGACCTCGTTCAGATTGGCCCACCGCGTGTACCGGTAGAAGGACCGGTCCTCGACGCCCTTGGCCATCACCATGCCGGAGGTCTGCTGGAACCGGCGGGCCACGGGCGAGTCCGGGTCGGTCAGCTCGGGCCGCAGGTCACCGAGCACGTCGGCGAGGCCCGGCTCCGCCGCGGCCGCGTCCGCCAGCGCGCCCTCGAGCACGGCCAGGCCCACGGGCAGGTAGGTGCGGTACACGGGCAGCCGGGCCAGCACAGCGGCGAACGCGGCGGCCACGTCCTCGTCCGGGTGGGCACCGAGGGCGTGCACGGCGCGGACCTCCCGGACCAGCCGGGCGGTCTCGGCCGCGAGGGGGCCGGTGGCCACGTCGTGCTTGGCCCGCACCACGGCCTCGTCCCACTCCCGACGACGGCGCGCGTCCTCGGCCGCATCGCCGGCGGCCTCGGGGTGCATGAAGACGCGTTCGACCTCGCCGAGCGCGTCGTAGCCGGTGGTCCCGTCCACGGGCCAGTCCGCGGGCAGCGCCTCACCGGGCTCGAGGATCTTCTCCACCACGAGGTAGCCCTCCGGGAGCACGTGGGAGCGCAGGCGTCGCGCGTAGCCGGCCGGGTCCGCCAGGCCGTCCGGGTGGTCCACGCGCAGCCCGTCCACGAGCCCTTCGCGGACCCAGCGGGCGGGTTCGGCATGGACGGCGTCGAAGACCTCGGGCTCCTCCACCCGGACGCCCGCGAGCGTGGTGACGGTGAAGAACCGGCGGTAGTTCAGCTCGGCGTCGCCGCGGCGCCAGCCGACCAGCCGGTAGTGCTGGCGCTCGTGCACGGCGCGGGCCAGGCGGACCTGCTCCGCGGTCGCCTCCTTCGCCGGGTCCGCCGCCGCGAAGACCTCCGCGGCGCGCAGCCCGGTCTCCGCCTCGGCCGCCTCGAGCGATCCGGGGGCGAGGGGGTAGACGTTGTCCCAGTAGCGCAGACGGCCGCCCTCGGCGTCGACGACGAGACGGTCCAGTTCCGCGTCCGCGTCCCCGTCAGGGCCGTCTCCCAGCACGGGGATGAGCAGGGACCCGCCGCCGGCCGCCCAGTCCACGTCGAACCACGCCGCATGCGCCGCCTCGGGACCGTGGGTGAGCACGTCCCACCACGCCGGATTGGCCTGGGGCGTGGCCACGCCCACGTGGTTCGGCACGATGTCCACGAGCACGCCCATGCCCGCCTCGTGCGCGGCGCGCGCGACCATGTCCAGCCCCTCGGCCCCGCCGCGGGCGGCGTCCAGCCGGGTGGGGTCCACGACGTCGTACCCGTGGTCGGAGCCGGGCTCGGCCTCGAGCAGCGGCGAGAGGTAGAGCCAGTCCACGCCCAGGCGCCGCAGATAGGGCACGAGCCCGGCCACGGACTCCAGCGGCAGATCCGGGCTGACCTGGAGCCGGTAGGTGGACGCGGGGGCGGAACGGACGGTCGAGGTGCTCACGCGGCGACGCTAACAGAGGCCCCCGACGCGGCATCAGGCCCGACGGGCCGGGGCGGGAAGGTCAACGCGTCTCGACCGGACGGGCGAAGATGTCCTCCCCGACGACGGGCTCGCCCGAGGACTCCAGCAGGACCATCTCGTCGCGCAGCACGGTGCCGTCGGCCTGGGTCAGATCGGCCACGAAGCCGGGGCCGGACTGGCGGATGCGGTCCACCGCGGTGTAGCCGTACTTCGCCTCGAGGTTGCCGCGGAACGCGTCCAGACCCTGGACGTGCAGGACGGCGCCCGTCGCGCCGAGGGCGACGGCGGCCGCGAGCGCGACAGCCCCGACCCCGCGCTGGGTGCGGGTGTCCTCGAGGAGTCCGATCTCCGGGTTGCGGCCGTGGGTCGCGGCGAAGCGCCGGTGCCGCCGGGCACGCCACAGGCCGACGACCACGAGCGTGCCGCCGACCACGAGGGTCAGTGAGGCCAGCCAGTAGAGGATCCAGGGGGTCACGAGGTCGACGTTCGCAAAGTCCATGTCCCAGTGTGACACAGGCCTCACTCCGGCGGGAGGGCACGCGGCCGGTCGCGCCTCGTCAAGGCAGCGGCCGGCCCCGCGCCGCGGTCCACAGGCGGTGCCACTGCGCGGAGTCCATCGCCTCGGCCACGGAGGCCGCCTCGGCGCACGCGGCGACGCGCTCCGGGTCCTGGGTGCCGATCACGGGCCGCACGCCCCACGGCAGGCGCAGCAGCCAGGCGAGCACCACGGCCTCCCGGCTGACGCCCAGCTCCGCCGCGACCTCGCCGACGACGCCGGCCGCGCCGTCGTCGCCGGAGCTGAACCGACCCTGCCCCAGCGGACCCCAGGCCTGCAGCTCGATCCCCTCCGCGGCGCACACCGGGCCGAGGCGCCCGGCGTCGGCGTCCGCGGGGGCGTCCGGGTGGTTGGCGAGCACGACCGCCTCCACGAGGGTGCGGTGGTGCAGGCCGAGCTCGACCTGGACGCACGCCAGCCCGGTCCCGTCCGCCGCCTGGCTCTCGAGCTCGCGCTGGAACTCGAGGACGCGGCCCACGCCGAGGTTGGAGACGCCCAGCTTGCCGACCAGGCCCGCCTCCCGCGCGTCGAGGAAGGCGCGCACGGTGTCGGCCACGGGCGTGAGGACGTCGGGCCGGTGGATGATCAGGGTGTCCACGCGCTGCTCGCCGAGGCGGGACAGCGAGCCCTCCAGCGAGGCGCGCACGTGCTCGGGCGAGGAGTCGTAGCGGGTCAGACGCCGCCCGGCCGGGTCCGTCTCGTGCAGGACGATCCCGCACTTGGTCTGCACCTTCAGGGCGGAGCGCTCCTCGTAGGGCAGCTCGTGCAGCAGCCGGCCGACGGTCTCCTCGGAGCGGCCGGCCCCGTAGATGTCCGCGGTGTCCAGCAGGTCGACGCCGGCCTCGATCCCGGCGCGCAGGGCGCGGCGGGCACGCTCCACGGCCGCCTCGGCCTGCGCTGCGCCCGCG
>NZ_KV824890.1:0-3352 GCF_001816085.1 Micrococcus sp. HMSC31B01 | reverse complement strand
GGGCCACGAGGACGAGGACCTGGCCGCCGCGCCGAGGCGGGTCGCCGACCACCTCGCACGGGCGGACGCCGCCGACCAGCTCGGCGACGACGCGCCGCGACACCTGGTCGTGGTGGGCGTGTACCCCACCCTCGAGAACCCCTACGGCAACGGCTTCGTGCACCGCCGGGTCAAGTACTTCCAGGCCGCCGGCGTCCGCGTCGACGTCGCGGTGATCGACCGGTCCGCCGAACCCCGCTCCTACGAGTATGACGGCGTCCACGTGCTGGTGGGCCGGGGCGCGGAGGCGGCCGAGATGCTGCGCACGCGGCACTACGAGTCCGTGGCGGCCCACTTCCTCGTCCGCTCCCTCTGGGAGCCGATCCAGGACGCGCTGGCCGGGCACCGCTTCTTCGTGTTCATGCACGGCTTCGAGTCGCGCCGGTGGATCCGGACCGTGCGCAACCACCGGACCCAGGGGCAGGTGGACGACGCGATCGTCGACACCCTGGAACGCCAGCGCTTCTGGCGTGAGGTGCTCGAGCACCCGCACGGCCCCGAGCGGTTCGTCTTCGTCTCCCGCTGGTGGCGCCGAGCGGCTCAGGAGGACATGGAGCTCGTCTTCCCGGGGCAACGCACGGCGATCGTGCACAACGTGATCGACACGGACCTGTTCCGCTTCGTGCCCAAGGACCCCGAGCAGCGCTTCCGCGTGCTGTGGGTCCGCTCCGCGGCGAACCTCAACTACGGCGCGGACCTCGCCGTCCGGGCCCTCGAGCGCCTGCGGGACACGCCCCTGTGGGACCGCATGCAGGTCACCGTGATCGGCGACGGCAAGCACTTCGGCCTCTTCGAGGCGGCCTTCGCGGACGACGCGAACGTCACGGTGGAGCGCCGCTACGCCGTCCAGGAGGAGATCGCGGCCCTGCACCGGGAGCACGGCGTGTTCCTGGTGCCCACCCGGCTCGACTCCCAGGGCGTCTCGCGGGACGAGGCGATGGCCTCCGGGCTCGTGCCCGTGACCAACGACGCCGGCGCCGTCCGGGAGTTCGTGGACGAGGACTGCGCGATGATCGCCGGCGTCGAGGACGTGGCCGGGCTGGCCGACGGCCTGCGACGGCTCATGGAGGACCCGGACCTGTTCCTGCGGATGTCCCAGGCCGCGGCAGCCCGGGTCCGCGCCCAGACGTCGCCGGAGCACACCGTCGACCACGAGATGGCGTTGATGGGTCTGGCGGCGGGCCCGGGCGGGCGAGGGGAGGAGAACGCGTGAGCACCGTGCTGCTGCTGACGACCGGCACGGGCCCGGCGGAGGGTCTGCTGCTGCAGGATCTGCGGGACAGCGGCCACGTGGTCGACGTCCTCGACGTCGCCTCGCACGCTTGGCTGCGCCGGCGGCCCGGCCTTGCCCCGGCCCCGCTCTACCCGTGGACAGGCACCCACGCCCTGCGCGCCGCCGGCGCCCAGATCGCGCGCGAGATGCGCCGGGTCACGGCCGCGGGCGCCTACGACGCGATCCTCGCCTCCGGGCTCGGCGCCGCGGGCTTCGCCGCCCGGCATGTGGAGGAGGAGTTCATCCCCCTGCTCCGCCGCGGCGACCTGGACTTCTCCGCGGCACGACGGCACGCCGAGGAGGACTTCGCAGCCCTGACGCGGGCGGTCGACCGGCTGTTCCTGGCCGACGAGTGGGAGTTCGACAAGGCCCTGTCCAAGGGCTCGCGCAGCGCCCACCTCCGGCATCCGCGCGTCGGCCTCGCGCCGCAGACGCTGGCGCCGCTCGCGGCGGAGGCCGAGACGCCGCGCGTCGTCGTCCTCCATCCGGAACACGTCGACGCCGATCGCCTCGCCGCGCAGATGGAGGCGCTCCAGACCGCGGTGGACACGGTGCCGGGCGCCTCGCTCCGCAGCCTCTCGGCCTCCGCCCTCTACCGCACCCGCGACCTCGCCGCAGGACGCGCGTTCGACGCGGTGGCGGCGACCCGGCTCGGCGGCGCCACGCACGTGGTCCTCGTGGGCTCGTCGCGCGACCACGCGGCCGTCGGTGAACTCCTGGTCGGCACCGGCTTCGCGGAACGGCTGGTGGTGGAGGACACCATCGGCTCGGGCGCGTGGGCCGCGGGCCATCCGGGCGTGCGGACGGGGCGCGGGCTGCGCCTCGTCACGGAGCTCGCCGCGGCCCTGCACGGGGGGCCCGAGACTCACTCCGCCGTCGACACCGTCGACGGCGGCACCACCGACCTGCTGTCTGCCTACCGCGCCGCGATGACCGGTCGCGTGGACCGGACGTTCGAGGACCTCGCCGTGCTCCGGCACGACGGCCCGCTGGACGTGTTCTTCTCCACCTCGCCGCTCGAGGACCGCACCGACGGGGCCCGTCCCCAGCGGGTGCGCAACATGAACGACGCCCTCTCCGAGCCCGCCGCGGCGCTGCGGCTCTCCTCCGTCCCGGGTGTCTTCGACCGGCGGCTCCGGGTCCTGGACGAGGCGCTCGCCGCCGGCCGTCCCCTCGGACTCCTCTACGGCGAGAATTCGACGTCGCCGATCCCGGTCGGCCGGGTGACCTCCGCACTCGCGGACGTCATGGCCCGCTTCTCGGCCGGAGGCGGCACGAGCGTCTGGTTCGTGCGTGACCTGCACTGGCTGGACGAGATCGACGGGTACCTCGAGGATGCCGACGCGCGGCGCGACGTCCAGGAGCGTGGGCTCGCCGAGTTCGATGCGATGGCGGCGGCCGCGGACCGGCTGGCGGCTCCGTCTGCGGAGTCCGGGGCCGGCTTCGACGCCCTGCTGGCCCGCCACGGCCGCGGGCCCGTGGACTGGCTGCCGCTGCCGCCGGCCGTGTCCCCGGCGAACACCGTCCCCGCCGACGCCCCGGCGATCGGCGAGGAGGGCGTCACCCTGCTGTACGCCGGAGGCGTGGGCGGGATCTACGGCCTGGGCCAGTACCTCACCGCCGTCGGGACGCTCGACCCGCAGGTGCGACTCGACTTCGTCGTGCGCGCGGGGGAGCGTTCCGTGTTGGAGGACTTGCTGGCCGAGCACGGCCTGGCGGACCGGCCCGGGCTGCGGATCACCACGGTCCCGCTCGAGTGGTACGTCCCCGCGACGCGGACCGTGGTGGGCGTGGTGCTGCTGGGCGGCGAGTACGCCCGGTTCAGCTTCCCCTACAAGACCATGTCCCTGATCGAGCGCGGCTACCCCGTGCTCTGCTTCGCGGACATGGGGATCGCGGACTTCCTCGAGCGCAACCGCGTGGGGCTCGGCGTCGCGCGCTCCTCGGAAGCGATCCGCGCCGGCATCGCCGCGCTCGTGCGGGACGGGGCGCCCGGCATGGCCGAGGCCCAGCGCTCGCAGTCCTGGGCCGCCCGGGTGG
>NZ_KV824889.1:0-670 GCF_001816085.1 Micrococcus sp. HMSC31B01 | reverse complement strand
CAGGTGGTATCCAGGCCGGATACCACCCGAAACCGCCCCCGGCGCGTCTCCTGCAGGGCCGGCCGCGCTCAGATCCAGCCGGCCTCCCATGCGGCCCGTTCGGCCTCCTGGCGGGTCCGCACACCGAGCTTGCCGATCGCGTTCGAGACGTGGTTCCGCACGGTCCCCGGGGCCAGGTGCAGGGCGGCGGCGATGTCCTCCACGCGGGCGGCGTCCCGCCCGGCCCGCAGCACGTCCAGCTCGCGCTCGGTCAGGGGGCTGCGCTCGGCCGTCAGCGCGGAGGCGGCGATCTCGGGGTCCACGTAGCGCCGGCCCGCCACCACCTGCCGCAGGACGACGGCCAGCTCCTCGGCCGGCGTCGACTTCGGGACGAACCCGGACACCTGCTCCGCGAGCGCCCGGCGCAGCACGCCGGGTCGGGCGTGCCGGGTGAAGATGACGACCTTCGTGGGCACCGAGCGCAGGATCTGTCGGGCGGCCTCCACGCCGTCCAGCCCCGGCATCTCCAGGTCCAGCAGGCAGACGTCCGGGCGGTGCTCCTGCGCGGCGGCCACGGCGGCGATGCCGTCGGAGACGCCGGGCAGCACCTCCAGGTCCTCCTCCAGGGCGAGCAGCGCCTCCACGGCGCCGCGGATGAGGCCCTCGTCGTCGGCGACGAGCACGCGGATCC
>NZ_KV824888.1:0-984 GCF_001816085.1 Micrococcus sp. HMSC31B01 | reverse complement strand
ATCGCCATGACCGTCGCGTTGGGCATGTCCACGCCCACCTCGATGACGGTGGTCGCCACGAGCACGTCCGTCTCCCCGCGCGCGAAGGCCTGCATCGCCGCGTCCTGCTCGGCCTGGTCCATGCGCCCGTGCACGGCGTCGATCCGCAGCCCCGCCAGCGCCGGGAGACCCCGCAGCCGGGGTGTCATCTCCTCCACGTTGGCGTGACCCGGGTCGGCGTCGTCGGGGTCGATGCGCGGGCACACCACGAACGCCTGGTGGCCGGCCGCCACGTGCTCGGCGATCAGCTCCCACACGCGCCCGATCACGCGCGGGCCGTGGGCCATCCGCGCCACGTGCGTGGTGACCGGCTGACGCCCCGAGGGCAGCCCCTCGAGCACCGACAGGTCCAGGTCGCCGAACACCGTCATCGCCACGGAGCGCGGGATGGGTGTGGCGGACATGACGAGCAGGTGCGTGCCGGGGTTGGCCCGCCGCAGGGCCTCGCGCTGGTCCACGCCGAAGCGGTGCTGCTCGTCGACGACGGCCAGGGCCAGCTCGGCGAAGCCCACCTTCTCGGAGAGCAGCGCATGCGTCCCCACGGCGATCCCGGCCTCGCCGGAGGCCAGGGCCAGCAGCGCCTCGCGGCGCGCGGCGGTCTTGAGCGAGCCGGTGACCAGCACGACCCTCGTGGCCGGGCCGTCGCCGGCCCCGAGGGTGCCGGCCTCCGCGAGCGGGCCCATCAGGCGCAGCAGGGCGCGGTGGTGCTGCGCGGCGAGCACCTCGGTGGGCGCCACCAGGGCGGCCTGGCCGCCGGCGTCCACGACCTGCAGCATCGCCCGCAGGGCCACGAGCGTCTTGCCCGCGCCCACGTCCCCCTGCAGCAGCCGGCTCATCGGGGCGTCCCGGGCCAGCTCGGCGGACAGCTGCTCCCCCACCGCCACCTGGCCGGGCGTGAGCGCGAACGGCAGGCGGGCGTCCAGGGCCTCGAGCAGGCCCCCGGGC
>NZ_KV824887.1:0-1112 GCF_001816085.1 Micrococcus sp. HMSC31B01 | reverse complement strand
CGGGGATCCGTGAGGATCCCCGCCCCTTCTGGGGTCGACCCGGCGGGTGCCGGGTCAGCCGATGTCAGCTCAGACGCGGGTGCCGCGGCGGCTGGTGATGGCCTGCCAGATGAAGGCCACGATGACGCCGCCGATCACAGACCAGATGAGCGTCTGCCAGCTGAACGCGTCGCCGAGCCCTTCCCCGCCGAGCAGGGTGGAGATCCAGCCACCGAGAACGGCACCCAGGAGGCCCGTGATGAGGGCACCCAGCCAGCCGGAGCCCTGTCGCCCCGGAAGAATCAGGCGAGCGATGGCACCGGCGATGAGGCCGATAATGATCCAAGCGATGATGGTGAACATGCTGATGTTCCTTTCGAGTTGCGGATGATGACGTACGGAAAGGAACTTAGCAAAGCCGATTCCACCTGTGCCACCTCTGACGGCCCGCTACCCCTCGATCGCGAGGTCAGCCGCCCGTGGACCGAGCGCGCCGCACGCGATTCACACGGTGGCGGCGGAGGGGCCGTCGTGCGGGACGGCGCCGACGGCGGGGGTGCGTCGGACCAGCAGGAGCGCGAGGACGAGGCCGCCGAGGGCAATGGCGGCACCGATGAGCGGCGGGGTCCTCAGGGAGGCTCCGGCGCCGATCGCGGCCGCGCCGACCCAGGCCCCCATGGCGTTGGCCATGTTCAGTGCGGAGTGGTTCAGGGAGCCCGCCAACTGCGGCGCGGTGGGGGCGGAGTCCACCAGCAGCACCTGCAGGGACGGGGCGATCCCGGAGCCGCTGACGGCCACCAGGAAGAGGAAGACCACCATCACGGGCGCCCACTGCGCGGTCAGGCCGACGCCCAGAAGGAAGACGGCGCTGAGTGCGAAGCTCAGACGCAGCGTGCGCACCGGGTCGCGGTCCGTGAGGGCGCCGCCGACGAGCGTGCCGACGACCATGCCCACCCCGTAGAGGGCCAGGACGGCGGGCACCCACCGCTCATCGAGGCCGGACACCGTGGTCAGCAGGGGGGCGATGTAGGTGTAGAGGGCGAACATGCCGGCGAAGCCGAGGACGCCGACGGCCACCGTGGCCCACAGGCGCCCGGACGCCAGGCCGCGCAGCTCGCGGCGCACGGACGCCC
>NZ_KV824886.1:0-826 GCF_001816085.1 Micrococcus sp. HMSC31B01 | reverse complement strand
TCGCCGTGACCGGGCAGGACCGTGCCGGCCCCCGTCGCGGCGAGGGCGTCCAGCGAGCGCAGGGCGAGGCCGCTGTCGGCGGTCGCGGCCCCGGCGATGATGCGCGGGCCGCGGCGACCGGTGTAGGGGTCCAGGGTGACGAGGGCGTCGCCGGAGATGAGGACGTCCCGGTCCGGCAGGTGCAGGGCGCAGTGGCCGTGCGTGTGGCCCGGGCTCGGCACCACCACGGGGCGCCCGGGGACGGGCACCGTCTCCCCCGGGGTGAGCTCGGCCGTCGCCCTGACGCCCTTCACCGTGAACACCCCGGCGGCCACCATCGAGCCCAGGATCGGCAGCGCGGCCGGGTGGCGGAGCGGGTAGAGCGCGCGCGGGTTCTCGTGCGCGTAGGAGTAGGGATGGGCGGCGAGGTAGTGCTCGGCGCGGTGGGCGTACACCGGGACCCCCAGCCGCTCCACGAGGCGACGCGCGGCACCGACGTGGTCGAAGTGCGCGTGCGTGAGCACGAGGGCCTTGATGTCCTCCGGGCGACGCCCGAGCGCGCGCACGGCGTGCCCCAGCGGACGCCACACGGCGGGCAGGCCGGCGTCCACAAGGGTCAGCCCGTCCGTGTCCTCGATGAGGTAGCAGTTCACGTTCGCGTGCTGGACGAGGTGGATGCCGGGGGCGACGGGACGGGCGGTCATGACGGAACCTCCAGGACGGTGGGCGGTCCGCACCGCCGGCCCGGCGAGGGCTTCGGCGGGCGGTTCGGACCCCACCAGTGGAGCATCGGCGCGCGCGGCCGCGGTAGGGCTCAGCGTCCCGCGCCGGCCCGACGACGGCGCCC
>NZ_KV824885.1:0-555 GCF_001816085.1 Micrococcus sp. HMSC31B01 | reverse complement strand
CGCCCCGGCGACCCCGGCCGCGGGCACCGCGGTGACCAGGCCGGCGTCGCGCTGGGCCTGCTGGAGGCGCGTCTTGTTGCGCCGGCCGACCACGAGGTCGCGGCCCTGCGCCATGACGATGGAGATGATCAGCACCCACAGGGCCAGCAGCAGGCCCATGCGGAGCACGGCGACGGCGAGCTCGCTCATGCGCGGCCCCCCGTCCCGCCGAAGAACAGCAGCTCGGTCTGGCCGACGGTCACCACGTCCCCGTCGCGCAGGGTGACGGAGCCGTCCACGCGGCGGCCGTTGACGAGCACGCCGTTGCGGCTGCCCAGGTCCAGGAGCGTGACCGTGGAGCCGACGGTGAGCAGGCGCAGGTGCTCGCGGGACACCGAGGAGTCCGGGATCACGAGGTCGGCACGCTCGGCCGAGCGGCCGAGGATGAGGTCGTCCCCGTCCAGGGGGAGCATGCGGCCGTCCAGCTCGAGGGCCGGGCCGGCGGGCCCGGTCACGGGGCGGCCCATCACGACGGTCGGCTGGTCGGCGTGGGCAGGGGCGGCGGGCGCGGCCGGG
>NZ_KV824884.1:0-510 GCF_001816085.1 Micrococcus sp. HMSC31B01 | reverse complement strand
TGCGGCCCTCGTCCAGCCGGGTGCGGGCGTCGTCCTGCTGGGCCTGGGCCTCGAACGGGTTCACGACGCCCTCCACGGCCGGCTGCTCGGCGACGTCGTCCAACAGGGCGGTGATCTGCTCGCGCTGGGCGTCGGTCAGGGGGGAGCCGTCCTCGGTGGTGAACACGACCTGGCCCCTGCCGCGGGAGGCCTCGGGGAACTCCTCCTTGAGGCGGTCCGTGACCTGGGCGGTGGGCGTGCCGGGGATGGTGACGGTGGAGGAGAGCGTGCCGCCGAAGGCGAGGAACCCGCCGACGGCGAGGGCCAGGGCGAGCACCCAGGCGAGGATCACGAGGAGGGGGCGGCGGGCGGCGCCGAGGCCGAGACGGTAGAGCAGTGTCGCCATGGGAAGGGGAGGTCTCCGTGTGCTGGGGTGGGACGCGGCCGGACGCGGCGCGCCGCCTCCGATGCTACAGCTAAGCGGAGCGAACCGCTCCGGTCCCAGCGCGGGCGCCCGACCGGCCCGCACGC
>NZ_KV824883.1:0-2262 GCF_001816085.1 Micrococcus sp. HMSC31B01 | reverse complement strand
GCGCGGCTCCGTGGTGGCCGAGGAGGTCCCCGGCGGCTTCGCGGGGCAGTACCGGCTGCTCACCCGGATGGAGGACGCGGGCCAGGTGCGCCGCGGCCACTTCGTCGACGGGCTGGGCGGCGCGCAGTTCTCCACCGGCGCCGTCGTGGACCGGCTGCGCGGGTTCCAGCGGGACGAGGAGGACGCCGCCGTCGACGCCGCCCCGCTCGCGCTCGCCCTGGCCGCGACGGATCCGGCGAATCCCTACGGCGCCGCGCTGGACTGGCCGTCCGTGCCGGCCGGGCCGGACGGCGTCGTGCCCACGGGCCATCGCCCGGGCCGGAAGGCGGGCGCCGTCGTCGTGCTGATCGCGGGGCGGCTGGCGCTCTACATGGAGCGCGGCGGGCGCACGCTGCTCGCGTTCACGGAGGATCCGGGCGAGCTGCGGGCCGCGGCGGAGGCGCTCGTGTGGGCGCTGCGGACCGGCCGCACCGAGCGGTTGAGCCTGGAGAAGGTCAACGGCGGGCCCGTGCTCGGCACGCCGCTGGCCGAGGCGCTGCTGGCCGCGGGGTTCTACTCGAGCCCGTCGGGGATCCGGTTCCGGAACTGAGAGCTCGACGCCGTCCGTCCGTCCGCAACGCGGGTTGAGTTGTCGCGGGTCCCGGGCTGGGACACCCGCGACAACTCAACCCGCGTTGGCATGCGGTGCGGGTGGGCGCCAGGGAGGCGCGCCGGGGATTGTTGAACAATCATCCCTCATGCCTCAAGATTGTGTGACCGGCACCTCAGCCGGGCCCGATCCGAGAGGACTGCACTGTGTCTCACGCGCCGCAGATCGACCTGAACTCCGACGTCGGCGAGTCCTTCGGCTCGTGGACGATGGGGGACGACGCCGCCATCATGCCCTCCGTCTCCTCCGCCAACGTCGCGTGCGGCTTCCACGCGGGCGATCCCTCGGGGATCGCCCAGACCTGCCGTGACGCGGTCGCCGCCGGCGTCACGATCGGCGCGCACGTGGGCTACCGCGACCTCGCCGGATTCGGCCGCCGCTTCCTGGACTGCACGCCCACCGAGCTGGCCGATGACGTCCTCTACCAGATCGGCGCCCTCGACGCGCTCGCCCGCGCGGCCGGCGGCCAGGTCCGCTACGTGAAGCCGCACGGCGCCCTCTACAACACGATCGTCCGTCACGAGGCGCACGCCCAGGCCGTCGTCGACGGCGTCAAGGCGTTCGGCTCCGACCTCCCGTTGCTGCTCCTGCCCGGCTCCGTCGCCCTGGACAAGGCGGCCGCCGCGGGGTTGCGCGGCGTCGCCGAGGCCTTCGCGGACCGCGGCTACAACCCGGACGGCACGCTCGTCTCCCGCCGCGAGCCCGGCGCGGTCCTCCACGACGAGGACGCCGTCGCCGCCCGCATGGTGCGCCTGGCCACCGAGGGCGTCGTCGCGGCGGTGGACGGCACGGACGTGCGCGTCGACGCCGAGAGCATCTGCCTGCACGGCGACACGCCCGGCGCCGTGGCCATGGCCGCGGCCGTGCGCCGCGCGCTCGAGGGCGCGGGCGTGTCCATCAAGGCCTTCGCATGAGCGCCCCACGTCACCCCGCCGCCACACCGCCGGCCCGCCCGATCCGCTGGGTCGGCACGCAGGGCTTCCTCGTCGAGTGCGCCTCGCTCGAGGACGTCATGGCCGTCCACGCCCACCTCACGGCCCACCCGGCGCGCGGCCAGCGCCAGGTCATGGCCGCCGCCGCGACCGTCCTGGTGACCTTCACCTCGCAGGCCGCCGCCGAGCACGCCGCACCGCGGGTCAGCACCCTCACCCCGGACGCCGGTGAGCTGACGGGGGGTCGGATCGTCGAGATCCCCGTGGTCTACGACGGCGAAGACCTCGCCGAGGTCGGCCGGCTCACCGGGCTCGGCCTCGACGGCGTCATCCGGGCCCACAGCGAGGCCGACTGGTTCGCCGCGTTCGGCGGCTTCGCGCCGGGGTTCATGTACTGCGCCTCCGAGGCGGCCCCGTTCGAGGCGCCCCGTCGCAGCTCGCCCCGCACGGCCGTCCCGGCAGGCGCCGTCGCCGTCGCCGGGGCCTTCTCCGCCGTCTACCCGCGCACCTCGCCCGGCGGCTGGCAGCTCCTCGGGCACACCACCGCGGCCCTGTGGGACCTCGGCCGCGAGCAGCCCGCCCTGCTGCAGCCCGGCGACCGTGTCCGCTACGTCCCCGTGCGCCCGACGGCGTCCGTCACCTCCGGCACGGACGCGGCGGTCGACGCCACCCCGCCCGCCG
>NZ_KV824882.1:1203-18301 GCF_001816085.1 Micrococcus sp. HMSC31B01 | reverse complement strand
AGAACCTCATGACCCACAACACCTAGAGGTGTACAACGGGGGGATGCCACCCGAACCCTCTGCCCCGTCCGCCGAGCGCGGACCCGCCCGCCCCCGCCCGGCCGACGTCGCCGCCCGCCCGGACGCCCCTTCCCCGCGGGCGACCGCCCTGCTGTTCGCGCTCGCGGTGGCCGCCGGCTCCGTGATGCCGCTGCAGGGCCGCATCAACTCCCGCCTCGCCCACCTGACGGGCGACCCCGTCCTCGCCGCGCTGTGCTCCTTCGCGGCGGGCCTGGTCGTCATGGTGCTCGTGAGCGTGCTGACGCCGCGGGGCCGCCGGGGCCTGGCCCGCATCCGCCCGGCCCTGGCCGCGGGGTCCGTGCGCCCGTGGTACGCGGTGGCGGGCGTGATCGGCGGGCTCCTGGTGCTCACCCAGTCCGCGACGATCGGTCCCCTCGGCGTGGCCGTGTTCACGGTCGCCGTGGTCACCGGGCAGGTGGTCGGCGGGATGGTCGTGGACCGGCTCGGGCTCAGCCCCGCCGGGGTGCAGCGCCTGACGCCGCGGCGCCTCACGGGGGCGGCGCTCGCCCTGGCCGCGGTCGCCCTCGTGGTGTGGCCCTCACTCGGCGAGGTCGGCGGCGGGCCCGGCTGGGCGCTGCTGGCCCTGCTGCCCCTGCTGGCCGGTCTGGCCACCGCCGGACAACAGGTGTTCAACGCCCGTCAGACCACGGCCTACGGCACCGCCATCCCGGCGACCCTGGTCAACTTCACCGCCGGCGTCCTCTTCCTCGGGATCGTGTGGGGCGGGATCGCCCTGGCCTCCGGCCACGGCATGCCCGCGCTGCCGCACGAATGGCGGCTCTACCTCGGCGGCCCGCTGGGGTGCGTGTTCATCGGGGTGGGGGCCATGGTCGTCCCGCGCCTGGGCGTCTTCGCCGCCACCCTCGGCCTGGTCTCGGGCAACCTCCTGGGCTCCCTCGTGGTGGACCTGGTGGCCCCCACCGACGGATCCACGGTCACCACGACGACGGTGCTGGGCACCCTGGGCGCCCTCGCCGCCGTCACGCTCGCGTCCTGGCCGGCGCGGCGCCGATAGCGCCGCCCGCGGCGGCAGGCCGCCGTCACCGCTCGGGACTCAGGCGCGGGCCACGGTCCCCCGCCGCCCGTGCCGGCGACCGTGCATCACGAAGTAGTACCCGGCGGCGATCACCAGCACACCTGCCAGGGCCGCGTACATGGCGCCGTAGCCGGCCGAGGCCACGAGCCCGCCGAGGAGCACGGGGCCCAGGCCCAGCCCCACGTCCGCGAACAGCATCAGGGTGGAGATGCCGGCGCCGAGCTGGTGGGAGGGCACCGCGTTCACGGCGATCGCCTGGGCCGCGGGCATGAGCGTGCCGTAGCCGAGGCCGCTCAGCGCCCCGGCCAGCACCACCTGCCAGTCGCGCGTGGCGAAGGCCAGCACCAGGAGCGCGGCCGTGAAGCAGAGGAGGGCGGGGTAGACGACGGCGTCGTCCCCCCGGCGGTCCTGCAGGGTGCCCAGGGTGAGGCGCATGACGAGCATCGCCGCGGCGTACGCCAGGAAGAAGAGGCCGGCGCCGGCCGTGAGCCCGCGCTCCACTGAGTAGGCGTTCAGGTAGGTGAGGATCCCGGCGTAGCTCAGGCCCACCAGCAGCATGAAGCCGCCGATCGGCAGGACCGCCGGGTGCAGCACGGAGCGCAGGCGGAAGCCCACCGCGGGGGCGGGGTGCTCCAGGGGGACCTCGCCGGCGGCGTGCTCGCCGTCGACGTCCGCCGCGGCGGGTGCCTCGCGCACCAGCAGGCCCAGCACGAGGCTGACCACCGTGATCCCCAGGGTCGCCCGGAACAGCCACGCGTAGCCGATGGAGCCGGCGAGGAAGAGCCCCAGGGCGGGGCCGATCGCGGTGGCCAGGGTGGTGCCCAGCGCGAGGTGGCCGGTGGCCTCCGCGCGTCGCCCGTCGGGGATGGCCGCCTGGGCCAGGGCCATGACGGCGGTGCTGGCGAAGGCGTAGCTGGCGCCGTGGAGCATGCGCACCGCCACCAGGGCCGGCAGCGAGGAGGCGACGAGGTAGAGCGTGCAGGACAGCGCGACGGCGACCAGGGCCACCACCAGGACGCGGCGCTTGCCGAAGCGGTCCACCACGTGGCCGGTGACCACGCGGCTGAGGGTGGCGCCGATGACGAAGGCGCTCGAGGCCAGCCCCGCCCCGGCGTCCGAGGCGGCGAACTGTCGGACCGCGTACACGGCCATGGTGGTGACGAGGGCGTAGAACGCGAGGAACTGGAGGAAGGAGACCACCCAGGCGAGGACGAAGGTGGGGGAGGCGATGCGTTCCTGCTCGGCGATTTGCATGATGCAAAAGGTAGCATCGTTTGCATGATGCAATCATCTGAGGGGGCGTGGGTCGACCCGGTCCGCGGGATCATGTACGAGCACATGCTCCTGCTGCGGGTGGCCACGCAGGGGGTGGCCCCCTACGGCCGGTCGAGTGCGCTGGAGCGCAGCGCCACCGTGCTGCTCGCCCGCCTGGAGGCGGGCGGGGCCATGAGCGTCGCCGAGCTGGCCGAGGCCTTCGACCTCGACGTCTCCACCGTCCACCGGCAGGTGGCCGCCGCCATGAAGGCCGGCCTCGTCGAGCGGGTGGCGGACCCCGACGGCGGCTCCGCCCGGCTGCACCGCCCCACGGAGGAGGGGCGCGCCCGCCTCGCCGCGGAGCTGAGCTCCCGCGCGGACAACGTGGCGCAGATCGTCTCCTCCTGGCCAGCCGAGGACGTCGTCGAGTTCAGCAGGCTCCTGCGTCGTTTCAACGAGGGGGCGGAGGAGCGCCGGGGCCACCCGTGGCCCCGGCCGCAGACGGGCCCCGGTGCGGAGGACCCCCGGCCCTGAGCGCCGCGCCCGCCCTCAGGCGCGACGGATGCGGTCGGCCAGTGCGGCCGACTCCGCCGGGTCCAGCACGGCCGCCGGATGCGGCCCCGCCGCGGCGAGGCGTTCCGGGCAGCCGGCCTCTCCCAGCGGCGCCCCCGCGGCCAGCACGACGTTGCCCCAGTCCAGGCGCTCCAGCATCCCCTGGTCCGCGAGCGTCCACGGGCCGGGCACCCCGGCCTCGGCGGCCGCCTCCTCGAGGGCGCCCAGCTCGGCGCCCAGGAAGCGCAGGCCGGCGTCGTCGCCGATGTTCACCAGCAGCACCCCGCCCGCCGTCAGCAGCTCGAGCAGCTCCCCGTAGAACACGGCGCCGCGCAGGTGCTCGGCACCCTCCTCACCGGTGCCGATGTCCAGCACGACGGCGTCGAACCGCTCCCCGTCCATCGCGAGGTCGACGGCGGCCAGGCGCGCGTCCGCGACCACGGAGACGAGGTCCGTGCCCGCCGGCAGGGGCAGTTCGGCGAGCACGAAGGACACGAGCTCCCGGTCCAGGTCGACCACCGTCTGCTCCGAGCCGGGTCGGGTCGCCTGGAGGTAGCGCGGCAGGGTCAGCGCGCCCGCGCCGAGGTGCAGGACCCGCACCGGCGCACCCGTCGGGGAGGCTGCGTCGAGCACGTGGGCCATGCGGCGCAGGTACTCGTAGCGGATGCGCGCGGGGTCGGCCAGGTCCACGTGGGACTGGACGGCCCCGCCGATCTCCAGGACGAACCCGCCGAACTCGTCGGGGGCGATGCGGGCGTCCACGCCCGACGTGGACAGGTGGACGGTGCGGCCGGAGGGGGAGGGCTGGGCGGGCATGCCCCCAGCATCCCACCCCTCAGTACGCTGGACGGATGAGTCAGAACGACGTCACCGTCTACGGCGCCGACTGGTGCCGAGACTGCCTGCGCACCAAGCGCCAGCTCGATGAGCTCGGCGTCGCCTACGACTATGTGGACCTCGTCGCCGACCCGGCCCAGGCCGATGCCGCCGAGCGGATCTCCGGGCGGAAGAACATCCCCGTGGTCGTGTTCCCCGACGGCGACCACCAGGTGGAGCCGACCAACGAGGAGACCGCGGCCAAGCTCACCGCGCTGGGCCTGATCTGAGGTCGGGCCGCCCCCGGCGCGAGCCCCGCCGGCGCTCTCGGTGGGCGCGCACCGGGGTCTACGCTCTCCCCATGGAGCACATCGACGAGACCGCCCTGCCCGCCCCTGAGGACCGCGTCGTGTCCGCGACCCGTCACGTCGACGCCCCGGCCGGCGTCGTCTTCGAGCTGATCGCGGACCCCTCCCGCCAGCCCGAGTGGGACGGCAACGACAACCTGGCCGAGGCCGCCCCCGGGCAGCGGGTGACCGCCGTCGGGGACGTGTTCGTCATGGCCCTGCAGAAGGGCGTGGACCGCGCGAACCACGTGGTCGAGTTCGAGGAGGGCCGCCGCATCGCCTGGAAGCCCTCCGAGGTCGGCGGGGAGCCGTTCGGCCAGCTGTGGCGGTGGGAGGTCGAGGGCGACGACGAGGGCGGCTGCCGCGTCACCCACACCTATGACTGGACCGCCCTCACCGACCCGAAGCGCATCCAGAAGGCGCTGCGGACCGGCGAAGAGCAGCTCCGCGCGTCGATCGACCGGCTCGCGGAGCTGGCCGAGCGCCAGGGCTGAGGGCAGGCGACGCCCGCCGCCGTCGCGCGCCCCGCGCCGCCGTCAGCGGTTGAGTCGCTCGCCGGTCTCGGCGTGGAACAGGTGCACGCGCTCCGGGTCCGGGACCACGTGCACCACGGACCCCTTCTCCGGCGCCGTGTAGCCCACCGTCCGCAGGGTGATGAGCCGCTCTTCGCCGCCGATCGTCACGTGACCGTACACGTACGCGTCCGCGCCGAGCTCCTCCACGGTGTCCACCTCCACGGGCAGGCCGGCGGCGTCGTCGCTGACCACCAGGTTCTCGGGGCGCACGCCGAGGTCCACCGCCGTGCCGGCGTCGGCCAGATCCTCCCGCGGCACGGGGATGACCGTCTCGCCCCAGTGCACGCCCTCGTGCGTGGCGGGCATGCGGAAGATGTTCATGGCGGGGGAGCCGATGAACCCGGCGACGAACACGTTCATCGGGCGCTCGTAGAGGTTGCGCGGCGTGTCCACCTGCTGGAGGCGGCCCTCCTTGAGGACTGCCACCCGGTCGCCCATGGTCATGGCCTCGGTCTGGTCATGGGTCACGTACACGGTGGTGGTGCCCAGACGGCGGGTCAGGTTGGCGATCTGGGCGCGGGTCTGCACGCGCAGCTTCGCGTCCAGGTTGGAGAGCGGCTCGTCCATGAGGAACACCTGCGGGTCGCGCACGATCGCCCGGCCCATGGCCACGCGCTGACGCTGGCCCCCGGAGAGGGCCTTCGGCTTGCGGTCCAGGTACTCGGTCAGGTCCAGCAGCTTCGCGGCGTCCTCGACGCGGCGGCGCCGCTCGTCCGCGGGGACGCCGGCGATCTTCAGGGCGAAGCCCATGTTGTCCGCCACGGTCATGTGCGGGTACAGGGCGTAGTTCTGGAACACCATCGCGATGTCCCGGTCCTTGGGGTCCACGTCGGTGACGTCCCGGTCGCCGATCAGGATGCTGCCGTGGGAGAGCTCCTCGAGACCGGCGAGCATGCGCAGGGAGGTGGACTTGCCGCAGCCGGAGGGGCCCACGAGCACGAGGAACTCGCCGTCGGCGATCTCCAGGTCGAGGGAGTCGACGGCGGGGCGGGGGGAGCCGGGGTACTGGCGGCTGGCGGAGCGGAAGGTCACGGAGGCCATGGTGGGGTTCCTTTCACGGGCAGGTACGTGCCCGACGATCCAAGGTGAAGGAGAGGGGTGGGTGAGGGTCGGAGCTGACGGTCTACGGCGGCGCGGTGCTCGCTCTCGGCCGCAGGGCCAGGTGGTGCATGATCCGGTGGGGGTGGGCGGCGCCGTCGAGGGCGCCGAGCGCCAGGCGGACGGCGCGGCGGCCCTGTTCGAGCGGGTTCTGGTCCACGGTGCTGATGCCCAGGCGGGCGGCCTCGGGGTGGCCGTCCAGGCCCATCACGGACACGTCCTCGGGCACACGCAGCCCCAGGGAGTGGGCTGCCATCCAGGTGCCCATGGCCATCTCGTCCGAGATGCACATGACCGCCGTCGGCCGGCGCCGCGGGTCGGCGAGGAGGGCGCGCGCCTGGTGGTAGGTGCCGCCGATGGTGAAGTCCGCGGGCACCATCCAGTCGGCCGGCGTGCGCACCCCGGTGGCGGCGAGGGCGTGCAGGAACCCGCGGGTGCGCTCGGTGCTGACCTGGAACTCGATGTCCTCGTCCACGCGGCCCACGTAGGCGATGTCCCGGTGTCCGAGCTCCAGCAGGTGCTCGGTGGCCATCCGGGCGGCGCGGGCGTGGTCCACCTGGACCGCGGTGAACCAGTCGGGCAGGGTCTCGCCCGCCGGCAGGCGGCCACCGATGGCGATCACGGGCCGGCCGAGGCGTTCGAGTCCGGCGAACTCGAACACGCTCAGCCGGAACGAGAGGGTGATCAGGGCGTCCAGCCGCCGTCGGGGCAGCAGGTCGGAGATGACCGTGGATCGACGCTCCGGGTCCTGGCCGACGTCGTAGAGCGTCAGGTCGTACCCGTGCCGCACGAGCTCGTCCGCGGCGCCCTCGAGCACGGCGGCGAAGAACCACCGGTGGACGGAGGGGGTCACCAGCCCGATGTTGCGGGTGCGGCCCGAGGCGAGCGAAGAAGCGGCGGAGTCCGCCACGTAGCCGAGCGTGGCGACGGCCTCCTGGACTCGGGTGCGCGTGGCGGCCGCCACGGGGCCGGAGCCGGTGAGGGCGCGGGAGGCGGTGGCGGTGGAGACCCCGGCCATGCGGGCGACGTCCTTGATGCCGACCATCGGCGGTCCTCCTCCCGGTTCATGGGGTTCTGCGGCGGGGCGGGTGCACGACGGCGGCGGGCCGGGGGTCGATGCGTGGCACCAGAGTACGGCACGGCAGGCGCGGTGGTGGAAGCGCTTCCATTCCGGTTTCAGCCGGTCTTGACCTCCGCCCCCACTCCCGCATGCCCGTGTTCATGCGGGAGCGCACCTCTGTGTGGCATATCACAGTGGAAGCGTTTACACTCCTGGGGACTGACTCCTTCAGCCGCCGGGGGCAGGCGCCGTCTCACCGCGGGGCCCACGTCGGCGACGCAACGGCCGGCGCATGCCGCGGGCCACCCCTCGTGAAAGGCACATCATGCAGTCGACGACGACCGGCGGCCTCTTCCGCCGCCCGCTCAGCCTGACCCTCACCGCGGCGTTCTCCGCCCTCGCGCTCACCGCGTGCGGCGGCGGCTCCTCCGCCCCGGCGTCCTCCTCCCCGGCCGGCGCCACCGAGCAGGGCACGGCCACCGCGTCCCCGAGCCAGGACCTCTCCGAGGCCGGCGCCAGCACCATCACCATGTGGGTGGACCAGAACCGCCAGGAGCCGCTGCAGGCCGTGGCGGAGGACTTCAAGGAGGACACCGGGATCACGGTGGAGCTCGTGGTCAAGGACAACTCCACGATGAAGGACGACTTCATCACCCAGAACCCCACGGGCGAGGGCCCGGACGTGATCGTCGGCGCCCACGACTGGATCGGCTCGCTCGTGCAGAACGGCACCATCGAGCCCCTTGAGCTGGGCGAGAGAGCCGGCGACTTCGTGGAGTCCTCCGTGCAGGCCGTCACCTATGAGGGTCAGACCTGGGGCGTGCCGTACTCCGTGGAGAACATCGCCATCCTGCGCAACACCGAGCTGGCCGAGTCCACCCCGGCCTCCTTCGACGAGATGATCGCGGAGGGCCGGAAGGCCGTCGACGCCGGCGAGGCCGAGTACCCGTTCGTGGTGGGCCTGGACGCCGTCAACGGCGACCCGTACCACTTGTACCCGTTCCAGACCTCCATGGGCGCCCCCGTGTTCAAGCAGGCCGAGGACGGCTCGTACGACACCGGCTCGCTGGCCATGGGCGGGCCCGAGGGTGAGGCCTTCGCCGAGAAGCTGGCCGAGTACGGCGAGTCCGGGGTGCTGAACCCGAACATGACCGCGGACATCGCCAAGGAGCAGTTCAACTCCGGCAACGCGGCCTACTTCATCACCGGCCCGTGGAACATCGAGGAGGCCGAGGCGGCCGGCGTCGACTTCGAGGTCGAGGCCATCCCGTCCATGGGCGACCAGCCGGCGCAGCCGTTCGTGGGCGTCAACGCCTTCTTCGTCTCCTCAGAGTCCGAGAACCAGCTGGCCGCGAATGAGTTCGTGGTCAACTACCTCTCCACCGAGGCGGCCCAGGACGCGCTCTTCGCCGAGGGCAAGCGTCCCCCGGCGCTGACCGCCTCCTTCGACAAGGCGGCCTCGGACGAGACCGTGAAGGCGTTCGGCGAGATCGGCGAGAACGGCGTCCCCATGCCGGCGGCCCCCGAGATGGGCGCGGTGTTCGAGTTCTGGGGCGGCGCCGAGATGAGCATCATCAAGGGCGAGGGCGACCCGGTCCAGACCTGGCAGAAGATGATCTCCGACATCGAGGGCCGCATCGGCCAGTGATCCGGCGCGGTCCACCTCCGGCGTCCCCGCGGGGACGCCGGAGGCGGACCGTGGCCCTGCGCCCTCGGGGCGCGCATCCCCCCCTTCCACGGCAGGCCCTCGGGCCGGATGAGGAACCATGAGCCCGTCTTCCACCGCGTCGGACCGGTCCGACGCCGCCACCGCCGCCCTCGACGACGCCGCGCGCCGCACCGGCCCGGGCCGCCGTCGTCGTGCGGACGCCCGGGGTACCGAGGGCCTCGGCGGCACGCTGGCCAAGATCGTCCTGCTGGGCCTCGTGGACGCCTTCGCGGCGTTCCTGCTGTTCCAGCTCGCGGCCGCGGGGGACTGGGTGGTGTTCGCGCTGACCCTGGCGGTCACGATCGGCATCAACTGGATCTACCTGCGCCGCGGCGGCCTGCCGGCCAAGTACCTCGCCCCCGGCCTGTTCTTCCTGATGCTGTTCCAGGTGTTCGTGGTGGTCTACTCCTCCTACGTCGCCTTCACGAACTACGGCGCCGGGCACAACTCGGACAAGGCCGCGGCGATCGAGATCATCCAGCGCTCCTCCTCCATCCGCGTGCCGGACTCCCCGGTGTACGACATCACGGTGCTGGAGGAGGGCGGCGACCTCTACCTGCTGACCCTGCGGGACGGGGAGCCCGTCCTCGGCGGCGCGGACCAGGCGCTGGAGCCGGTCGAGGCCCAGATGCAGGACGGGGAGCCGGTGGGGGTGGAGGGGTACACCACCCTGCGGTTCGGCGACCTGCTGCAGCGTCAGGACCAGGTCGCCCGCCTGAAGGTCCCGCTGAGCGACGACGCCGCGGACGGCACCCTGGAGACGCGCGACGGCTCCCGCGGGTACGTGTACGCGCCGCGTCTGGAGTACGACGAGGCCCGGGACACCTTCACGGACCTCGAGAGCGGCGTGGAGTACCGGGACAACGGCGAGGGCCAGTTCCAGGCGGACGACGGCAGCACGCTGCAGACCGGCTGGCGGGTGTTCGTCGGCCTGGACAACTTCACGCGCGCGTTCACCGACCCCGAGCTGCGCGACCCGCTCCTGCGGGTCACCGCGTGGACCTTCGCCTTCGCGTTCCTGAGCGTGGCCACGACGTTCGCCGTCGGGCTGCTGCTGGCGATCGCCTTCAACCGTTCGGACATGCGCGGCAAGAAGGTCTACCGGGTGATGATGATCCTGCCGTACGCGTTCCCGGCGTTCCTGTCCGGCCTCGTGTGGGCCGGCCTGCTCAACCCGGAGTTCGGCTTCGTCAACACCGTGTTCTTCGGCGGCGCGGACATCCCGTGGCTCACCGACCCGTGGCTGGCCCGGCTCTCGGTGCTCGTGGTGAACCTGTGGCTGGGCTTCCCCTACATGTTCCTGGTGACCACGGGCGCCCTGCAGTCCCTGCCCGAGGACGTGGACGAGGCGGCCCGCATGGACGGCGCCGGCCCGTGGCGCATCTTCCGCTCCATCAAGCTGCCCCTGCTGCTGGTCTCGGTGGCACCGCTGCTGATCTCCTCGTTCGCGTTCAACTTCAACAACTTCAACATCATCTACATGCTGACCGGCGGCGGACCGCGATTCCCGGACGCGGGCTCGAACATCGGCGCCACGGACCTGCTGATCACGGTCGTCTACAAGACGGCGTTCAGCGGGGTGGGGCGCGACTACGGCCTGGCCTCCGCCCTGTCCATCGTGATCTTCCTGATCGTGGCGACCATCTCGGCGATCAGCTTCCGGCAGACCAAGGCGTTCGAGGAGATCGACAAGTGAGCATCCCCCAGGATTCCGGACGGCCCCGGCCGGACGCCCCGACCTCGCCCCTCGCCGCCGCCCTGGCGCAGCAGGAGACGGACCCGCTGCGCTGGGAGGAGGACCCGGCCCCGCCACGACGCCGCCGCTCGTTCGGCCGCTGGATGCGGGAGCTGGGCTGGCGCCACGCGGTGGGCGTGCTGGCCAGCGCGTTCGCACTGTTCCCGCTGCTGTACGTGCTGTCCGCGTCGCTCGACCCGACCGGCACGATGGCGAGCTCGAACCGGCTGTTCTCCTCGTTCAGCGGCCAGAACTACGTGGACCTGTTCAGCAACCCGAACCGGCCCTTCGGCCGCTGGTTCCTCAACACGATGGTCATCGGCGTCATCACGTCCGTGATGACGGTGTTCCTCGGTGCCCTGGCCGCCTACGCGTTCTCCCGGATGCGGTTCACGGGCCGCCGCGTGGGGCTGCTGACGCTGCTGCTGGTGCAGATGTTCCCGCAGCTGCTCGCGGTGGTGGCGATCTTCCTGCTGCTGACCTACATCGGCAACCTGGTGCCCGTCCTGGGCATCGGCTCGCAGCTCGGCCTCATCCTCGTGTATCTGGGCGGCGCGCTCGGGGTGAACACGTACCTGATGTACGGGTTCTTCAACACCATCCCGCCGTCGCTGGACGAGGCTGCCAAGCTCGACGGTGCCTCGCACGCGCGGATCTTCTTCTCGATCATCCTGCGCCTGGTGACCCCCATCCTCGCGGTGGTGGCCCTGCTGTCCTTCATCACCACGGTCTCGGAGTTCGTGATCGCCTCCGTAGTGCTCACGGACCCGTCCGCGCAGACGCTCGCGGTGGGCCTCTACGGCTACGTCTCGGAGACCCGCTCCGAGAACTGGGGCGTGTTCGCGGCCGGCGCCGTGCTGGCGGCCCTGCCCGTGATGGCGCTGTTCCTGTTCCTGCAGCGGTACATCGTCTCCGGCCTCACGGCCGGCGGCGTGAAGGGCTGAGCCGACGACGGCGGTGGGAGGGGCGCCCGCCCCTCCCGCCTCACGGCAGCGCCAGCCGGAACACCTTCTTCCACGCGGAGCCCACCTGCCGCAGCAGCGGGCCGGTCGTGTAGGGCAGGCCGTAGCGGGCGCAGATCTCCCGGACCCTGGGCGCCACCTCGGCGTACCGGCTGGACGGCAGGTCCGGGAACAGGTGGTGCTCCACCTGGTGGGAGAGGTTGCCGGTCATGAAGTGCATCAGCTTCGAACCGGAGATGTTCGCGGAGCCGATCATCTGCCGCACGTACCAGTCGCCGCGGGTCTCGCCGTCCACCATCTCCTCGGAGAACGTCTCCGCACCCTCCGGGAAGTGCCCGCAGAAGATGACCGCGTGCGCCCAGATGTTGCGCAGGCCGTTGGCGAGCAGCGTGCCCACGAGCGCGGCCTTGCCCGAGCCGGTCAGCACCTCGGCGACGGCCGGCGTGGCCACGTAGTCCTTCGCGAACTGCCGTGCGGCCTTGACGCCCACGGAGCGCAGATCCGTCATCAGCTCCTCGCGGGACTTCTCGCCGCTCTGCACGCGGTCCAGCTCGAGGTCGTAGAGCGCGATGCCCCACTCGAAGATCGGCGCCAGCCCCGCATTGATCACGGGGTTGAGCAGGTGGCGGGGCCGCCACGGCTCGGACTCGTCCATGCGCAGGACGTTGTAGCCCACGTCGCGGTCCTTGCCCACCACGTTGGTCCAGCGGTGGTGCAGGTCGTTGTGGGTGTTCTGCCACGCCCGCGACGGCGTCACGAAGTCCCACTCCCACGTGGTGGAGTGGATGTCCGGGTCGCGCATCCAGTCCCACTGGCCGTGGAGCACGTTGTGCCCGATCTCCATGTTCTCCACGATCTTCGCGACCGTGAGCATGGCTGTTCCCGCCACGAACGCGGCGGGGTGGCGTGCGTTGAGCAGGAGGGCGCGGCCGCCGAGCTCGAGCCGGCGCTGCCAGCGGATGACGCGGCGGATGTAGGCCGCGTCGGAGGCGCCGCGGCGGGCGAGCACGTCGTCGCGGATCGCGTCCAGCTCACGGCCCAGCTCGGCCACCTGCGCGTCCGTCAGGTGGGCGGCGCCGGGCGGGCGCACCGCCGGGCTCCCGACGACGCCTGGCAGCCCCGGCGTCGCGGCGGCGGTGGGGCGGGACGTGGCGGCACGGGACTCGGCGGCGCGCGGAGCCCAGCTCGTGGTGTCGGGGCGGTCCTGCGGCAGGACCCGGGCGGCGCGGCCGCGGACGGTGGTGCCGGGGATGGCCAGGGCCAGATCGTCCGGGGCGGTGGCGCCGGTGCGGTCGGGGGCGGTGGGGGTCTGGGTCATGTGATGCTCCTGGGGGCGGAAGGCGGGGATGGTCGGGGAGGCCCGGGTCGCGGGCCGGGCGTCAGGTTCACAGGCCGAGGCTCAGCGGGCCGGCGGCGGCGCTCACGCAGGTCTGGATCAGCTCGCCGGGCTCGCCGTGGACTTCGCCGGAGCGCAGGTCGGTGACCTGGCCGGAGCGCAGGGGGGTCAGGCAGGCGTGGCAGATGCCCATGCGGCAGCCGGACGGGGCGGCGACGCCGGCCTCCTCGGCCACGATCAGCAGCGGCACGTCGCCGGGAGCGTCCACTTCGACGTCGGCGTGCTCGAACACCACGCGGCCGCCGGCCCCCGCCACGCCCGGGGCGAAGTCGGCCTGGAACCGTTCGATGGTGAGGTCTGCGGCCGCCTCGCGCCGCCACAGGGCCTCGGCGTCGTCGAGGAACCCGGACGGCCCGCACGCGTAGGCGGCGCGCTCGCGCCAGTCGGGGCAGACGCCTTCGAGCTGCGCGGGGGAGGAGAGGTCGAGGCGGCCCGCCTCCGCGGTGTGGTGGTGCACCACGCGCAGGCCCGGGAACTGGTCGGCCAGCTCGGCCAGCTCCTCGCGGAACAGGGCGTCCTCGGGGGTGCGGGAGGAGTGGATGAGCACGACGTCGGCGTCCGCGCGGGCCGGCACGAGCGTGCGGATCATGGACATCACCGGGGTCAGGCCCGAGCCGGCCGTGAGCATCAGCAGGGCGCGCGGCTCGTCCGGGAGGGTGAAGTCGCCCTCGGGGACGTCGAGGAACAGGACGTCGCCGGGCTTCGTGCGGCGCACGAGCGTGCCGGAGACGAGGCCGATGTCGGACACCGTGATCTCGGGGTCGGCGCCCGCGGGAGCGGAGAGCGAGTAGGAGCGCCACTGGCGCACGCCGTCCACGTCCACCCCGATGCGGGCCCACTGGCCGGCGTCGTGGGCCCGCCAGCCCGGGCCCGGGCGGAAGGCGATGGTGGCGGTGCCGGGCGTCTCGCGCGTCACGGAGGTGACCACGCCGCGCAGCTGCCGCGAGGAGTGCACGGGGTCGAGCAGGCTGAGGACGTCCTGCGGGGCGAGCGGGTGCAGGAGCGTCGACGCCAGACGGGAGAACAGAGACGGGCCGACCATGGCTCCAGTCTATGGCTCGGCATGCCGCAGTTCTTCGTCTTCAGCGTACGATCTGGGTCATCACTTCATCGCGAGGAGACAAGATTGAGTGTGACGCAGACCACCCCCGCCCCCGACTGGCGCCCGCCCTGGCAGTCCCTCCCCGACGACCTCGCGGAGCGCCTGGCCCCGGCGATCCCCGGGATCATGGAGCGCATCATCGAGACGGTCCCGGACCAGATCCCCGCCTACGCGGCGGCGCGCGACGGCCACTACGGCAAGAACCTCACCGCCGGCGTGACCACCGCCCTCGAGCAGCTGATGAGCCTGCCCGGCACCACCCGCCCGGCCCTGAACAGCGAGTCCCGCGTCCTCATGGCCCGCCTGGGGGCCGGCGAGTTCCGCGAGGGGCGCTCCATGGACGCCCTGCTCGGCGCGTACCGCACCTCCGCGCGGATCGTGTTCCGCGAGCTCTCCGCCGAGTGCGCGCGCCTGGGCTTGGAGATGTCCGTGGTGATCGAGCTGGGCGAGTCCATCTGGGCGTACATCGACGAGCTCTCCTCCGTCAGCGCCCAGGCGTACGCGGAGGCGCAGTCCGCCCAGGCGGGCGTGCTCGAGCTGCACCGCGCCGCCCTCGCCACCGCCCTGGTCCGGGGCGGGACCGAGGAGAAGGAGGTGCAACGGCTGGCCGCGCTCGCGGACTGGCGGCTGCCGCGCCGGCTGGCGGTGGTGGTGCTGCCCGCGGACGCCGGCGTCGCCGTCCGGGAGAGGCTGGGCCGGGCCGGGCTCGTGGTGGAGCGGGACTCGGAGGTGGTCGCCGTGATCGACGCGACGCCCTCCCAGGGCCGCCGCGAGCGCATGCTGCGCCTGCTGGCGGGGACGGCCGCCGTCGTCGGGCCGGCCGTGGACTGGCCGCTCGTGCCCCACTCCTACCGGGTGGCCCGCACGCTGGCCGTCCAGGAGGCGGCGGGCCGGACGGCGGAGCCCGCGCAGGGGGAGGACGACGACGGCGCCCCGTCCCCGATCCTCGCCGCGGACCACCTGGCGCGCGTGGTGCTGGGGGCCGAGCCGCGCGTCGTGACGCAGCTGGCCGAACGCGTGCTGGCGCCCCTGGACGAGGTGAGCGAGGCGAAGCGGGCGGTGCTGGAGGAGACCCTGCTCGCCTGGCTCACGCACTGGGGCCAGCGGGCGCCGATCGCCGCGGAGCTCGGCGTGCACCCCCAGACCGTGGGGTACCGGGTGGGCCGGCTGCGCGAGCTGTTCGGGGAGGCCCTCGAGGACCCCGACGCGCGGTTCGACCTGGAGATCGTGCTGCGGGCGCGGCGGGACGGGGTCGGGTGAGCGGGGCGGCAGGGGGTGCCGTCTGACGGGGGCCTTCACTAGCGTGGGTGGACCACGCATCCCGACGAGGGACCCCGACGAGAGAAGAGGGACAGTGCCATGACGAACGCCCCGAACCGCGACGAGCTCCCCCTGCCGGACTACGACCACATCCCCAACGGCACGCTGCCGACCCGGATCACCGGCCTCGACGAGTCGCAGGTGGAGCAGCTGCTCGCCTACGAGCGCGCCCACGGCGACCGCCTGCCCGTGGTGCAGGTCCTCGAGACGCGGCTCGAGGCGCTGCGCTCCGGCGCCCAGCCCTCCGGCGATCAGGTGCCGGACACCCCGGAGGTCGGCGGCTCCCGCACCGGCTCGCCCGTGACCCCGGAGACGAGCGGCCCGCCCGTGGAGCCCCTGAGCCGCGGCATCCCGGCCGACCCGCAGCACCCCGGCAACCGCTGAGCCGGCCGGGCGTCGCCTGACAGGGCGGCCCCCCGCGGAACGCGGCCACGACGCCCCGTCTCCTTCCTGTGAGAGGCGACGCGTCGTGGCCGCCTCGCGTTCCGGGCGATCCCGCGGTCCGGCCACGGAGCGCCTGCGAGGGTCCCCGTAGCGTGTTTGTGAGCTGGGTTATATTTCGACACAGCTGCGGCGGGCCTTCGGGCGCTGACGTGCGAGGCTGCCGGATTCCCGGCTGTCCGGCTCCTACTCACGGATGGGTGAAACGGCATGACTGAATTCGAGGACAAGCTTGCGCAAGTGGCTCGGCGAGCCCGCGACTACGCAAGCTCCCTGGACACGGAAGAGGCGACGAAGAACGCGCTCGTCATGCCATTCATCTCGCAGGTGTTGGGCTACGACGTGTTCGATCCCCAGGAGGTCGTCCCGGAGTTCGTCGCAGATCTGGGCCTGAAGAAGGGGGAGAAGATCGACTACGCCATCATGCGGGAGGGGAAGGTCAACATCCTCGTGGAGGCCAAGAAGGTCGGCTCGGAGCTGTCCCTGGCGCACGCGAGCCAGCTGGTGCGCTACTTCCACACCAGTGAAGCGCGGATCGGCGTGCTCACCAACGGGCGGGTGTGGAACTTCTACACGGACCTCGACAAGGCCAACATCCTCGACGAGCGTCCGTTCCTCGTCCTCGATCTTCTGGACATCGACCCGGTCACCGTGCCGAAGCTCGAGCAGCTGGCGAAGGGATCCTTCGATCTCGACTCGGTCATCGCCGCAGCCGAGGAGCTGAAGTACGTATCGGCCATCAAGCGCGAGATTTCTGCCGAGATGGCTGCGCCGAGCGATGAGTTGGTGAAGGTCCTCGCCAAGCGCGTGTACTCCGGGTACATGAACGCCAAGGCGGTGGAGACCTTCACCCGGCTCACCGAGGAGGCTGCGCGCCAGTACATCAACGATCGCGTCAACGCGCGGCTGAAGACTGCCCTGGGCGACCAGGTCGCTCCGGTACTGGCGGCTCCCGCTGAGCCCGTGGCCACCGGCGATCAGACGGTCCTGTCCGACGAGGAGAACGGTCAGGAGGGCCAGCTCAAGCCGGGCGTCGTGACGACCGAAGAGGAGATCGAGGGTTTCCGCATCATCAAGGCGATTCTCGCCGGAATCGTGCCGATGAACCGCGTCTACATGCGCGACGCAGCCTCGTACTGCAGCGTCATCCTGGACGACAACAATCGGAAGCCGATCGCGCGCCTTCACTTCGACGGGAAGGTGAAATATCTGGTGCTGTTCGATGCGGACAAGAACAGGACGCGGGCCGACCTCGAGAACTTGGAGGACATCTACGAATCCGCCGAGGCACTGCGGAGCGTCGTCAGCTCCTACGTCGGGGCCTGAGCGGACTCTGACCCGCCTACTGACCGGATCCGGCCCGCGGGCGGGCAGGACTGTGCCCCGCCGCCGTCGATGCGCCACCCTGGTGCGCACGCCCCGGTGGGACAGACCCGCCGGGCGCCGACCCGAGAGGACGTCATGACCCATCACGAGCGCGACGACCGCCAGGCCCTGGCCGCCGGCGAGACCTACCTGATCCACGTGCTGGAGACCTCCGACCCGCCCGGCAACCCGGACCACTACCGGATCACGGACGCGGTCGAGGCCCACCACGCGTCCACCGGCTCCTACGACGTCGAGGCCGGCGGCCTGG
>NZ_KV824882.1:0-1183 GCF_001816085.1 Micrococcus sp. HMSC31B01 | reverse complement strand
CGCCGCCCGCGAGCTGCTCGCCCGCCACGCCAAGTGAGCGACCGGGGCTGAGACGTCCGGCCGGGCCGCGCCTCACGCGCCCGGCCGGAGCCTCATCCCCAGCACGGTGCGCGCCTCGAGCCCCAGAGCCGCGCGGGCCTCGGGCGCGCCGGTGCGGTCCTCGCCCACCACGGTCATCCCGATCCGCTCGGCCACCCGGCGCGAGGCCGTGTTCTCCGGGTGGATGATCGCCACGAGCTCGTGGTGCCCCAGCACGTCCCGGGCGTGGTCCCGGCAGGCGGCGGCCGCTTCGGTGGCGTAGCCGCGCCCCCACAGGTCGGCCCGCACGTGGTAGCCGACCTCCAGGCGAGGCTCCCCGTTGACCTCCTGCCACGTCAGGCCGCAGTCGCCCACGAAGCCGGGCCCGCCGTCGTCGTGGGTCTCGATGATCCACAGCCCGTGCCCGTCCTGCGCGTACCGGCGCCGGTTGCCCGCGATCCACGCCGCCGCCTCCGCGCGCGTGCGCGGGGCGGGGTAGAAGCGCATCACCACGGGATCGGCGAGGAGGCCGGCCAGGTGGTCGAGGTCGGCGTCGGCCATCTCGCGGAAGCGCAGACGGGCGGTGGGGGCGGGCGGCATGCGCCCAGGCTAGCGGCGGGCGGATGCGCCCCGCCTCTTGTCTGCGCGGGGCCGGGCTGGTCGACTGTGCCCATGCCGCATTCCCTCTCCCTGCGCCCGTTGCGGGTGGATGACGCCGAGGCCATGGCCGCGGTCCTCGCCGACCCGGACCTGTACACGTACACCGGCGGGACGCCGCCGGGCGAGGAGGAGCTGCGGCAGCGGTACGCGATCCTCGCGCGCGGTCGCTCCGAGGACGGCGCGGAGGACTGGGCCAACTGGATCGTGGTGCTGGAGCCGGAGGGCCGGCCGGTCGGCTACGTCCAGGCCACCATCCCCGTGGACGGGGGACCCACGCAGATCGCCTGGCTGATCGGCACGCCGTGGCAGGGCCGCGGGCTGGCGAAGGAGGCCGCCGGCCTCCTCAAGGGCGAGCTGCGGGACCGGGGGGTGCGGCGCCTCGTGGCGGATGTCCACCCCGAGCACACGGCCTCCCAGCGGGTCGCCCAGGCGATCGGCCTGGCGCCGACGGACGAGGTCGTGGACGGGGAGGTCCGCTGGGCCGGGTCCGTGGACGACGGCGGCG
>NZ_KV824881.1:0-736 GCF_001816085.1 Micrococcus sp. HMSC31B01 | reverse complement strand
GGCGCCGGCCAGGGCCGCGAAGAACGCGCCCGTCACCACGGACAGGCCCAGGGCGGTGCCGAGGCGCTGCGCCGTCTGGGCGACGCCGCCGGCCGCCCCCGCCTCGTGGCCGGCGACGTCGTCCATCATCAGCACCTGCGTGCTGGTGAGCAGCAGGGCCTGCGAGGCCGACTGCACGATCAGCCCCACCCCCACGATCCACGGCGACCACGCGCCGGCCGCGCTGCGCTCGAACGCGAGCGCCAGCACCCCCAGCGACACGAGGCCCACGAGGGCGCCGAGCAGCACGAGCACGGGCCCGCGCCGCTGCACCATCGAGCCCACCCACGGGGACAGGGAGGCCACGACGACGGCGCCGGGCAGACCCACGAGGCCGGCCTCGAGCGGCGTGAACCCCATGCCGCGCTGCAGGAAGATCGCCACGATCGCGAACACCGCCGGCATGGTGGCCAGGTAGATGGTGGACTCGAGCGCGCCGATCGTGAAGGACGGCCGCCGGAACAGGGTCGGGTCCACCATGGGCTGCACGCCGGTGGCCGAGGCCCGGGCCTTCACGCGCTTCTCCCACAGCCACCACGCCGTCACGAGCGCGGCGGCGAGCACCAGCAGCCAGGCGGTGCCCGGGACGATGAACGGCACCATGAGGCTCACCCCGCCGGCGCCGAGCAGCAGGGCGCCCACCGGGTCGAGCGCGGCGATCCCGCGCGGTCCGGGGGCGGGGGGCAGGCCGTGCACG
>NZ_KV824880.1:0-17887 GCF_001816085.1 Micrococcus sp. HMSC31B01 | reverse complement strand
CCGGCCGCCGCGGCGGCGAGCTCGGCGACGCTGGCCCACGGGCTGCCGCCTGCCGCTCCCCCGGTGGTGCGGGCGTGGGCGGCGGAGACGAGCTCGCACAGGGAGCGGTAGCCGGAGCCATGACAGCCTCCTCGGGCGAGCACGACCACGCGGCCGGCGTTCTCGTCCTCGCTCCACCGGACGGCCAGGTCCACGCCCACGATCGGGGTGATGCCGTGGCGCAGGCAGGCGCCCACGTGCTTGGCCATGCCGTAGAGCCCGTCCCGGTCGGTGCAGGCCAGCAGGTCCATGTCCGCGGCCGCGGCGGCGGCCACGAGGTCCTCGGGCCAGCTGACCCCATGGTGGGCGCTGAACGCGGAGGCGACGTGCAGGTGGGCGAAGGGTGCGGCGGTGCGTCCGGCCGCGGCGGCCTGGCTCATGCCGACCGCCTCAGGTCCTGGGCGTGCTCGTGGACGCGCACGAGCCGCCACCGGCCGGAGTCCAGGTGGTGGGCGACGTCGAGGGTCTGCAGGGGCGCGGCGCCGGCCCGGGCCAGGCGGACCTGCAGCCGCCACATCTCGTGGTCGACGAGACCGGCGCCGCGGCCCTTCTCCGCGCGGACCTCCTCCGCCCACCAGCGGCGCCGCTCGAACCAGCGCACGGGGCGCTCTGCGAGGACGTAGTCCCGCCCGTTCCAGCGCAGCCCCTGCGGGGTGCCGTCTGCCCCGCACTCCACCGCCACCGACTGTGTGAGGACTCCCATTCTGCTTCTCTCCCTGTGCACTGCTGACCGGACCGACGACGGGGTGCCGTCGGGCGATGGGAGCGCGGCCCGTCCGGCGGACCGGACGCGGGGAAGAAGTGGGAAGGTGGGGCCGCACCCCCGATCGTACTCGAATATGTGTTCGAATGCGATGGAGGCGAACGTAGGGCGGCCGCCGGACACGTTAAGGACGCACCGCCCCGAGACGAGCGAGGCCGGGAACGCCCTTTTCGTGAGGCCGGCTGGCCGAGTCCTGGCCGTGGGCCTCGAATCCGACCCTGGGGCGCACATGCACGAGAAAATCGCCTCTTGGGCCGGAAGAAGTGCGTCGGCACGGCCCTGTGGACAATGCGAGCAGGACCACAATCCGTCTGCGTATACTCCGAACCAACCGGGCCTCGCATGCCACGGGCACCGCGCTGCGGGATCAGCGCGGGAGGCGCGGACACACGACGGACGTCCAGTTGGAGGGGAAATGTCTCTCACCGCACCCGGGCGCGCCCTGCGCCGCCACCGATTCGCCCAGGCAGGCACGCTCAGCGTGGCCTTGGCGCTCGCACTGACCGCCTGCGGCGGACAGTCCGAGCCCGCCGAGTCGTCGACGACGTCGCCCTCGTCCGCCAAGCCCGCCGTCGAGACGTCCGCGCCCGCGAGCACGAGCGAGACCGCGGGCGTCAACTCATCCCCCACGGCCACGGAGAGCGGGTCCAGCGAATACGTGCCCGCGTCTGCCGACGGCCCCGCTCAGAACGTGCCCAAGCCGGAGATGCCCGCCGCCATGAAGGAAGAGACCAAGGAGGGCGCCGAGGCGGCAATTCGCTATTTCTGGGAGGCCATTTACTACACTGACCAGACCGGAGAAACTGCTGATTTTGATTCGACATACAGCGAATACTGCGAGCTTTGCCAAGCCGTATCCGACTCAACTGCCCAGCACTACAAAGAAGGTGGCTGGTCGACGGGAGAGCGCACCTCGATCAAATCGTTGACTCTCACCCCGTCAGAGTTTGGCTACACCGCTACTCTTGTTCGTGACGCATCCGCTGTAGAGGTCTTCGACTCACAGGGCGTTAGAGACGACTCTGCCAGTGGGGTGGAAACTCACGACGAGACCTGGCTGGCCGACGTAGTCTACGAACCCTCCAAGGGCCACTGGGTGATCGATGAGATGCAAAATCACCAGGATGCTCAATAATGCCTTCCATCCCGCGTATTTTGATTGCGATAGTAACTGCTTGCATTGCCCTAACGCTGATTCAAGCACCATCGGCACACGCACAGCGCGCGAAGCCCTGCACCGATGTTCCCATTAGTGGCAAGCGAGAAGACGTCGAATTTAGGATTCGAACGCAGTGCAAGAAACAGTCGCGAACACAGCCCCCTCAGCCGGCCTCCGAACCGGTATCCGAAGTTGCCGCCCCAGGAGCCAGAGAAAAGCCGGCAATCGAGCAGCGCACTGTAGACGCCTGTTTTCCGAATCAAGAGAATAATTCCGATTTTGGGACGTGTCGCGAACAGACCGAGGCCTTTTGCCCAGAAGGGGCATGGGTACGTGAGCAGTTCGTCGACACAACTCGCCCAGATAGGGATCCCTATTACAGCCGGCCGGAATGCGTTACTGCGGGTTCGCCAGCCCCAGCAGCAGACGGCGCCCCGCCCGTCTCCATCGACGAGGTCCGCACGCTCCTCGTGCTGGAGCCTGAGATCCGGTCGGACAACGGCGGACGCGGGATCCGCAATGCGGAGACCAACTTCTACGCAGACGCCGAGACGCGCACGCTCGTCACCACCCTCAACGGGGTCGAGGTCGAACTCCGTGCCACACCGGTGAGCTTCCACTGGGACTACGGGGACGGGTCCCCCACCAAGACCACCTCAGTCGCAGGCCAGAGCCAGCCGGAGTTCAACGTCCCCACCCCCACGAGCCACGTGTACGAGGACACCGGGCAGTACACGGTCCGCCTCACCACCGTCTACATCGGCGAATACCGGGAGGCCGGGGGCGAGTGGGTGCTCATCCCGGGCACCATCAGCCTCGATTCGGCCCCCGTCACCGCGAACATCTGGCGCACCGTCACCCGCAATGTCGCCGATGACTGCAGCGTCGACTCCTCAGCCTGGGGCTGCACCGGCCCCATCGAATCCGCTCCGGCCGGCTGAGCACAGACCGCGGGGCGGCCGACGGTCTCCCGTCCACCGCCCCGCGGCCCACTCATCGGCCGGGTGTGTCAGACCCGGCGCACCCGCCGGAACTTCACGCCCGGTCTCGACCGTGTCCGGGGTCGTGTGGGCCTCCTCCCCGCCCGTTCCCTCACCCGGTTCCTCCCCGGCCACGGGGGCCGGAGTGTCGACGGGCTCCTGCTCGGCGGGCGGCACCGGGTCCGCCTCACCGGGAGACGGGGCGTCCTCCTCCGCCGGCACGTTCAGGGCCCGGGGCTTCTGCCCATCCGCGAGCAACTCGACGAGCGCGAAGACGTCGGACCGCTCCGCGTCCTGGGTGATGATGACGTCCTCACTCTTGGTCACCCCGTCCAGCGACCAGTCGAGGACGAGGCGGTCGTCGGTCGGGTAAGTCGCGTCGGCGAGGTAGTGAAACCCGGTGAAGAAGTCCAACGTGGTGTCGCGCCAAAGGGCACCCCAGCGCGGACCCCACGAGAGTTCCGCGACCGCCGCGTCGTCACCCAGGCCTTCGGACCGGAACGGCAGCAGCACGCCCGGCTCGGCGTGCTCCAGCGTGAGGAACCGCTCGGGGTAGTCCCCGAACACGGGGTTGGCCAGGCTGTGCTCGCCCCACGCGTAGACGAACCCGGCAGAGGGGCCTATGTTGCCCTCCGGAGTGCCGGCGGTCTCGTCGTAGAGGGCGGCGGCCACCGGGGTGCCGTCCACGGACAGGGTGAACAGGAGATGACCGTCTCCGGCCTCACCGAGCAGCGCCCGCGCATCCGCCACCCGCACCGCACCGAGGTCTGAGTAGAGGTCGTCGTACACGAACGGGACGGCCACCTGGTCACCGCGCCCGGTCTCCATGCTGTACGGGGCGACGGTGAGCGCGATCTGGTCCTGACGCAGGTCGAAGAAGCCCTCGATGACGACGAGGCCCGGCACCATCTGGCGGAACGTGCCGGAACGGATGCCCTGCTCGGGAGTCCAGCGGGAGGCCAGGCCGGGCAGCTCGAAGCCCGGGCCGGGCGCCGGCTCCGGGCCCCACGCGCAGTCGCACACCCCCTCGGAGGCGGTGGGTGCCGCCTCTTCCACGGCGACGGCGGGCGTGGCCCCGGCGAAGAGACCCGCGGTCAGGATCGCGGCGGCGGCGAGACGGGCGGGGCGGGTGGTCGGGACGAACGGGCGGGTGGACACCTTGAATGCGGACGGGGACGACATCATGGCAGGACGCTCCTGATGAATGGCCACGCGGGCTCGGGTGACGGACTGCGATTCACCGGGCTCACCGTGGCACCCCTCCGAAAGATGCGGCGCTCGCGCCGGCCCGGTGACACCCACGCTACGCAGAGCCCATTCTCAGGGGGAGTTCAGGACGGTCTCGGATCCGTCTCGATCCGATCACGATGCCGCGGCGTCGCATTTCCGCGCCTCACGGGCAGGTCATCCCCGTCGCCCCGTCCCTCAGAGCAGCGTTCCCTGCTGCTCTCTCATCTCCTGGGTCAGCTCCGGCCCGTTGTTCCGGACATTCCCCACGGCGCCCCCCACGGGCCGCAGCGACCAACCCGCCGCGACGTCGTACGCGCCGGCGCACACCTGGCCCACGAGGGCGTCGGCTTCTTCGGCAGACCCGAGCGTGTCCGGAGCGAGCCACCGGTCCATCGTCTCGGCATCCATGGGCACGGGCAGCCGGTCGTGCAGCTGGCCGAGCGCGGCGAGCACCGGATCGTCGTCGTCCGCGTCGGGCGCGGCCATGGTGAGGATCGTCGTCGAGAGGACCCAGGCGTCCTCCCCCGCGGCCTTGGCCTCGGGGTCCTGCCACCACTCGTACAGGCCGGCGAACCAGATGACCGGCCCCTCGCCGTCCCCGGCCCCGGCCGGGTGCACGTAGTAGGGCTGCTTCTTCGCGGCCCGCCCGTCGGGACCCTTGGCGCCAGGCTCCGGCGTCTTCCACTCGTAGTAGCCCTCCACCGGCACGGCGCAGCGTCGAGCGCGGACGGCGGCCCGGAACGTCGGCTTGGAGGCCACGGTCTCCGAGCGCGCGTTGAACGCACGGGACCCCACGGACAGCTCCTTCGCCCACGGCGGCACCAGGCCCCAGCGTGCCACGTGGATCCGCCGGGTCACTCCGGCGCCGACGTCGTCCGCATGCGCCACGAGGATCGGCACCTCGGCTGTCGGCGCCACGTTCCAGCTCTGGCGCAGCACCAGCTCCTCATTCGTCTCGGCATCGCCCAGGGCCACCAGGTCGCTCGTGGCGCGGGCCATCACGTAGCGGCCGCACACGTCAGCGGTCCCTCCCGTCCCGGCCACGATCGACATACATCCACGCGATGCCGAGGGCGAAGCCCATCATCGCGCAGCCGAGCACAGTGCCCCAGGGACTCTCGGTGCCCAGTCCGAACACCACTCCCAGGCCGACGCCGATCAGCAGCCCCACCAGCGGGATGCGCCACTGAGCGAGCGTGCCGGCACCGGCCGGAGCCTCGGCTGGAGCCTCCGGAGCCTCGTACGCCTCGTCCTCGTCTCTGCCATGTCCTGCCACGGTTCGCCCCTCCGTTCACATCGGTGTTGCGGGTCAGGTTGCAGTCTCCCCCGGCCGCCATGGTGACGCCATACACCAGGCCCCCCGGCTGCTCACCGATGCGTCGCACAGGGTCCTGTGATGGGATGGGCAGAACGAGCCCGCCCGCCGCGCCGCCTCACGCATGCGCGGCCTCGGGCAGATCCCCACCACCAGGAGGAACAACGTGTCCCAGAAGGTCCGCGGCGTCGTCGCCATGGCGAAGGACGCCCCCGTCACCATCGAGACCATCGTCATCCCCGATCCGGGACCCGGCGAGGCCGTCGTCGACATCAAGACCTGCGGCGTCTGCCACACGGATCTGCACTACCAGCAGGGCGGGATCGGCGACGAGTACCCGTACCTGCTCGGCCACGAGGCCACGGGTGTGGTCTCCGCGATCGGCGAGGGCGTCGACCACGTCAAGGTCGGCGACACCGTGATCCTCAACTGGCGCGCCGTGTGCGGCGAGTGCCGCGCGTGCCGGAAGGGCGAACCGAAGTACTGCTTCAACACCCACAACGCGACCCAGAAGATGACCCTGGAGGACGGCACGGAGCTGTCCCCGGCCCTGGGCATCGGGGCGTTCGCGGACAAGACGCTCGTCCACGCCAAGCAGTGCACCCAGGTCGACGGCGTCGACACTCCCGAGGAACAGGCCGCGGTCGGCCTGCTCGGCTGCGGGATCATGGCCGGCATCGGCGCGGCCATCAACACCGGCGAGGTCAAGCGCGGCGAGTCCGTGGCCGTGATCGGCTGCGGCGGCGTCGGCGTGGCCGCGATCGCCGGGGCGAAGCTCGCCGGCGCCACCACGATCATCGCGGTGGACATCGACGCCAAGAAGCTCGCGAAGGCCGAGGAGCTCGGCGCCACCCACACCGTGAACTCGAAGGACGAGGACCCCGTGGAGGCCATCCGCGCGGTGACCGGCGGCTTCGGCGCCGACGTGGTCATCGAGGCGGTCGGCCGCCCGGAGACCTACGAGCAGGCGTTCTACGCCCGGGACCTGGCCGGCCGCGTCGTCTTGGTGGGCGTGCCCACCCCCGGCATGGAGCTGAAGCTGCCCCTGCCGGAGGTGTTCGGCCGCGGCGGCGCGCTGAAGTCCTCGTGGTACGGCGACTGCCTGCCGGAGCGCGACTTCCCCATGCTCGTGGACCAGTACCGCCTGGGCCGCCTGCCGCTGGACGAGTTCGTCACGGAGACCATCGCCCTGGACGAGGTGAACGAGGCCTTCGAGACGATGAAGTCCGGCGACGTCCTGCGCTCGGTGGTGGTGCTCTGATGGCGCGCATCGATCACCTGGTCACCTCCGGCACGTTCTCCCTGGACGGGGAGACGTTCGACGTGGACAACAACGTGTGGATCGTCGGCGGCGCGGAGCAGTGCGTCGTCATCGACCCGGCCCATGACGCCTCGGCCGTCTGGAAGAAGGTGAACGGCCGCCAGGTGCTGGCCATCGTCCTCACCCACGGCCACGACGACCACATCCGCCAGGTCCAGGAGTTCCGCCAGATGGTGGACGCCCCCGCGCTGCTCCACCCCGCCGACCGCATGCTCTGGGACGACGTCTTCCCCGACGAGGAGCCCGATGGCGCGCTCGCCGAGGGCGACGTCCTGCGCGTGGCCGGCGTCGAGCTGCGGGTGCTGCACACCCCCGGCCACTCCCCCGGCTCGGTCTGCCTGTACGCCCCCGCCCTGGGCGAGGCCGGCGACGACGGCGCCCCGACCGGCGTCGTGTTCTCCGGCGACACCCTGTTCCAGGGCGGGCCCGGCGCCACCGGCCGCTCGTACTCGGACTTCGACACGATCATCGAGTCCATCCGCGAGCGCCTGCTCTCGCTGCCGGAGGCCACCGTGGTCCACACCGGCCACGGCGACTCCACCACGATCGGCACGGAGAAGCCGCACCTGCAGGAGTGGATCGACCGCGGCCACTGAGGACGCGCCGAGGTGGGGAAGAATGGTCCCCCGTGACCATCCTCCCCGCCTCGCCCCCTCCCTCCGTGATCCTGCTCGGCGGCGCGTCGGGCTCCGGCAAGTCCTACCTGGCCCGGCGGCACGGCCGGCCCCACCTCTCGCTCGATGCGTTCTACCGTCCGCAGTCCGACGACGGCGCCGCGGGCGGGCCCGGCCCCGTGTTCCCGCGCACCCCCTACGGTGAGATCGACTGGGACCACCCCGGAACGTGGGATGAGCAGGCGGCCGTGGACGCCGTCGTCGAACTGCTCGAGGAGGGCGCCACGCGCGTGCCCGACTACGACATCTCCACGTCCTCCGTCCGCGGGCACAGCACCGTCGCGCTCGAGCCGGGCGGGGTGATCGTGGCGGAGGGCATCTTCGCTGAGCGCATGCCCGCCGCCCTGGACCGGGCCAGGGTCCGCTACGCGGCCTGGTACATCGACCAGGCGCGGACCACGACGGCGGCCCGCCGGTTCGTGCGCGATGTCGCCGAACGCCGCAAGCCGGTGCCGTTCCTCGTGCAGCGGGGCTGGTCCCTGTACCGGACGGACGCGGCGCGCCGGGCGGCGGCCGTGGCGGCCGGCTTCACCCCGCGACGCAAGCGGGAGATCATCGCGGATCTCACGGCCTGACGGCCCGCCCGCAGCCAGTCCGTGCCCTCAGCCGGAGGTGCGCGCGCCGAGGACGGCGAGCTGCTCGTCCACGACCTCGAGCCCGGCGGCGGCGGCCCACGCCGTGTACTCCTCCCGCAGGGCCGCGGCGAACGCGGGAACGCTCACCCCGGGACGCACGTCCTCGGCCGCGCCCGCCGTGCGGGGGTCCATGTCCAGCCCGAGCTCCCGGTAGACGTCGACGAGCACGGCCCGCAGCGGAGCGGGGTCGGACACCACCACGTGGGTGGAGAACAGGAACGCCCCCTTCACCACGCGCTGCGCGGAGCCGGCCAGCTTCACCGGGTATGTCGGCGCAGGACCCTGCACGGAGAACTCGCCCGGGCAGTACTCCCCCGGGATCTCGCCCACGGAGGCGGGCACGTCCATGCGCGCGAACGCCCGCACGAACAGGTCGGCGAACTCGGCGAACCGGGCCTGCTGCGTGAGTGCCGCGTCCTCCTGCTGGCTCAGGTGGTCCACTACCAGGCAGCCGTGGTGGTAGGCCGCCGCCCGTCCGCCGGCCCGGCGCACCGCCGGCTCGAAGCCGTGGGTCCGGGTCGCTGCGGCCGCGGCCTCGAAGCCGGGCAGCCGGGCGTCGCGCTGGCCGAACGCGACCGTCGGTTCGGGCACGTAGACGCGGATCAGGTCGTCGAGGGCCCTTCCCTCGGCCGCGGCGGCGCGGAAGACGGCCAGCTCGTCCATGGCCCAGTCGAGGTCGTCAGCGGCCCCGAGGGTCCGCTCCTGCACGGCCCAGCGCAGGCGGGGAGCTGCGCTCACAGGCCGCCCTCGGCCGGCCAGGAGCGCAGGGTGAGGGTCTGCTCGGCGTGGGCGAAGGGGCCGTCGTCGTCGTGGAGGACGGTGCTGGTCAGGCCCACGCCGTCCGGGCCCACCGTGACCTGCCCCGCGAGGCCGAGCCAGTGGCCGGTGGGCTCGCGGTACAGGTGGATCTGCAGGTCCACGTTGGGGAAGAACCACCCGCCCGGTTTCGCCGGCAGGGCCGGGGCGATCCCGTTGGCCGCGTCGGTGAGGCTGATCAGGCGGACCAGGTCGCTCGTGCTCTCCCCTGCCACCATCTCGCGGTCCGTGGTGAGCCACACCCGGCCGTGGCCCGGCCCGTGGCCGGGCAGGACGACGCCGTCGAGGGAGGCGATGTACCCGCCTCCCCATCCGTGGAGCGCGTTGTGCGACTGCGCCTGCGAGCGCGGCGGGAGGGGCTCGTCCGGCAGCTGGGCGACGGCGGAGGTGTCCGAGGTGGACAGCAGCCAGGCGCGCAGGGTCAGCACGGTGCGGCCCCGGGCGTGGAGCACGGACTCGACGAGCTCGATGGTCCGGCCCGGACGCAGGGTGCGCGTGACCACCTCGAGCTCGCCCGACCAGAGCGTGCCCAGGATGTCGTAGGAGAGCCGTCCCACCCGCAGCCCGGGAGTGGTCTCGTGCGCGGCCACCTCGTGCAGCAGCAGGCCCGAGACGGCGGCCATGTGCATCTCCTCTTCCCGCCATGCGCCCTGGGCGTGCACGGTGGAGCGCACGCGGGAGGTGCGGACGCCGTCGGCGTCCACGGTGGGCTCGCCGAGGCGGACGTAGAAGGCCAGGGGATCGCCGGCGACGGAGGTCGCGGGGGTGGAGGTGATGTCGGTCATGGGCCGAAGTCTGCCAGAACGACGACGACGGCCGGTGACGTCCCCGCGGGATGTCACCGGCCGTCGTCGTGCGGACCGAGCCGGGGTTCAGCGGCGCATGACCTTGCGGGCGATGCCGTTGCCGATCAGCTGCAGCGCCTGGACGAACACGATCACCACGATCACGGCCAGCCAGGTGACCTCCGGACGGAACCGGTTGTAGCCCTCCACGATGGCGAAGTTGCCGACGCCGCCGCCGCCGATGATGCCCGCCATCGCGGACATGTCCACGAGCGAGATGATCACGAACGTGAAGCCGAGGATCAGCGGGCCGAGGGCCTCGGGCAGCACCACGGCGCGCACGATCCGCATGCGGGAGGCGCCCATCGCGCGGGCGGCCTCGATCACGCCGGGGTCCAGCGAGACGAGGTTCTGCTCCACGATGCGGGCGATGCCGAACGTGGACGCCCAGATCATGCAGAACACCACGGCGGTGTTGCCGATGCCGGTGCCGAGCACCGCGATGGTCAGCGGCTGCAGGGCGGCGATGAGGATGACGAACGGGATGGGCCGGATGAGGTTCACGATGAAGTTCGTGACCAGGTAGACGGCACGGTTGGCGAAGATGCCGCCCGGGCGCGTGGTGTAGAGGACGAGCCCGACCAGCAGGCCGAGGATGCCGCCGAGGATGAAGGACCAGCCGACCATGTAGAGGGTGTCCCCCACGGCGGTCATCAGCTCGGGGCCGTAGTACCCCCAGTCGAGGTTCTGGAATCGGTCGATCACTGGTGCACCTCCTGCACGTCTCCGGCGCCGGCCAGGTCCGCGACAAACGCGTCCACCGCGGCGGCCTCGCCCGTGAGCGCCACGGTGAGCAGGCCGTACGCGGAGTCCTTGGTGGCGGACATGCCGCCGTGGACGATCTCGAAGCCCACGCCGCGCGTCGATGCGGTGCCGAGCACCGCCGAGACCGCGGCGGAGTCCTTGAGCGAGACCATGATCAGCCGACCCTCGGTGCGCGCCCGGATGCGGGCCACCTCCTCGGCATTCGGCCGGTCCTTGAGCGCCGTGGCCACGAAGGACGCGGCGTCGGCGGAGTGGGCGGGCCGAGAGAAGAGGTCGTAGACCTTGCCGGACTCCACCACGCGGCCGCTGTCCATCACGGCGACGCGGTCGGCGATCGAGCGGATGACCTCCATCTCGTGGGTGATGGCCACGATCGTGACCCCGAGCTCCTCGTTGACGCGGCGCAGCACGGAGAGCACCTCGTGCGTCGTCGAGGGATCCAGGGCGCTGGTGGCCTCGTCTGCGAGCAGGATCTCCGGCTCGGCGGCCAGGGCGCGGGCGATGCCGACGCGCTGCTTCTGGCCGCCCGAGAGCTGCTCCGGGTAGTGCTTGGCCTTGTCCGCCAGGCCGACGAACTCGAGCAGCTCCGCCACGCGAGCGCGGCGTTTGGACCGCGGCCAGCCGGCCGTGTCCAGAGCGAACTCGATGTTCCCGGCCACCGTGCGGGAGGTCAGCAGGTTGAACTGCTGGAACACCATGCCGATGCGGGTGCGCAGCGGACGCAGCTTCGCTTCGGAGAGATGGGAGACCTGCTGGCCCAGCACCGTGACGGTGCCCGACGTCGGCTTCTCCAGCCCGTTGATCATGCGGATCAGGGTGGACTTGCCGGCGCCGGAGAAGCCGATGACGCCGAAGACCTCGCCGCGGTTCACGGCGAGCGAGACGTCGTCCACGGCCTTCACACCGGCACCCTTCTTGGTGGCGTAGACGCGGCTGACGTGGTCGAAGACGATGACCGGCTCCCCCGGGGCGCCCGCGGAGGGGCGCCCCGGGGTGACCGCGTCACGGTCGGACGTATGGGAACCTGCCATGGATCAGGCGCCCTGCTTCGCGATCGCGTCCTGGTACTGCTTCAGGGTCTCGTCGATCTGGGCGGTGTCGAGCTGCACCGGCACGCTCGTGCCGGAGGAGAGCTTCGCGGACTCATCCAGCACGGGCTGCTCGTGGTACAGGGCCGCGATCTTCTTGTAGGTCTCGTTGTCGCGGTCCTCGCGACGCACGGCGAAGCCGTTGACGTACGGCTTGGCGGAGTCGTCCTCGGGGTCGTCCTTGAACAGGGCGGTGTTCGTGTCGATGCCGGCGTCCGCCGAGAAGGTGTTGTTGATGACCGCGCCCTGCACGGACTCGAGCGCGTTCACGGTCTGCTGCGCGGCCACGGGCTGCACCGTCACGGTGGAGGCGGCCTCGTCGATGTCGCGGACCTCCGGGCGGATGGTCTCATTGGACAGCTTCAACAGGCCGGCGGCGACGAGCACATTGATGGCACGGGCCTGATTCACGGTGTCGTTCGGGATGGCGACGGTGTCGCCCTTCTTGAACTCGGAGACGTCCGTGTACTTCTTGGAGTACAGGGGCAGCGGGATGATCTCGGTGGTCCCGATCATCGTCAGGTCCTTGCCGGAGGCCTGGTTGTAGTCGGCCAAGTAGGCGATGTGCTGGAACCAGTTCATGTCGATGTCGCCGTTGTCCAGCGCCGGGTTCGGCTGCGTGTACTCGGTGAAGTTGCGGATCTCGACGTCGATGCCGTGCTTCTCCTTCGCGAGCTTCACCAGGGCGCGGTGCGACTCGTTCTCGGACACGACGCCGATGCGCACGGTCTGGGCGCCGTCGTCGCTCTTCTCCTCGGCCTGCGAGTTGCAGGCGGTCAGGGCGAACGCGCCGACGGCGGCCAGGGACAGGCCGGCGAAGGAGCGGCGGGAGATGTTCGAGGGGGTCGTCATGGGGTTCTCCTTGGAGGACGGTGCGACGTCGCCGGCGCGGGTGGGCACGGCGGGTGCGGAACGGTGCGGGGTGGGCCGTGCGGTGGGTGATTCCCCGCGGGGCACAGCACGGCGGGCGGGGGGCGAGAGACGCCCCGAGCCGGAGGCCGGGATCCTTTCGAACGCTGCTCTTGCCCGTCCCCCAGTCACCGCGGGCTCCCCTCGAGGGGTCTGCACGCAGCGGAGGCAGGCCGCTTCTCGGTCCGTTGCCACCCGTGAACATGGGGTTGGCGAGCGGCTCGTCGTGGGACCACGTGGACCCGCCGAGGCGGGGTCCACAGCCGCTTCTCCTGAAGCTGGGCCCAAGCGTATCGCAGCGTGTGCGCTCCATCGGGCAGGGCGGTGACGCGCAGCGTCATACTGCGGGCCCGGGTGTCGACGTGTGATGCCCCCGCGAGACGACGACGGCCGGGCGCCTCCGCGGGGAGGCGACCGGCCGTCGTCGGGACGGGGCTCAGGCGGACGGGATCAGAAGTCCCAGTCCTCGTCCTCGGTGTTCTCGGCCTTGCCGATCACGTAGGAGGAGCCGGAGCCGGAGAAGAAGTCGTGGTTCTCGTCCGAGTTCGGGGAGAGCGCGGAGAGGATGGCGGGGTTCACGTTCGTGGTCTCGGCCGGGAACATGGGCTCGTAGCCCAGGTTCATCAGCGCCTTGTTCGCGTTGTAGTGCAGGAACTTCTTCACGTCCTCGGCCAGACCGACGGCGTCGTAGAGGTCATGGGTGTACTCGACCTCGTTCTCGTACAGCTCGAACAGCAGCTCGAAGGTGAACGCCTTGAGCTCCTCCCGCTTCTCCTCCGGCAGGGTCTCGATGCTCCGCTGGTACTTGTAGCCGATGTAGTACCCGTGCACGGCCTCGTCGCGGATGATCAGGCGGATCAGGTCGGCGGTGTTGGTGAGGCGGGCGTGCGCGGAGAGGTACATGGGCCAGTAGAAGCCCGAGTAGAAGAGGAAGGATTCGAGCAGGGTGGAGGCGATCTTCTTCTTGTACGGGTCCTGGCCGTCATAGCGCTCCACGATCAGGCGGGCCTTGGCCTGCAGGTTCCGGTTCTCACGGGACCAGCGGAACGCCTCGTCGATCTCCGGGGTGGAGGCCAGCGTGGAGAAGATCGAGGAGTACGACTTCGCGTGCACCGACTCCATGAACGCGATGTTCGTGAGGACGGCCTCCTCGTGCGGGGTCATGGCGTCCGGGATGAGGGAGACGGCGCCCACGGTGCCCTGGATCGTGTCCAGCAGCGTCAGGCCCGTGAACACGCGCATGGAGAGCAGCCGCTCCTCATCCGTGAGGTGGGACCAGGACTGGACGTCGTTGGACAGCGGCACCTTCTCCGGCAGCCAGAAGTTGTTGACGAGGCGGTTCCACACCTCCACGTCCTTCTCGTCCTGAATGCGGTTCCAGTTGATCGCCTCGACGAGGTGGGACTGCTGGGTCTCGGTCACGGCAGGGCACATCCTTCAGAAGAATTCGTTGAGAATCCGCGGATTCCGGGGGCTCTCGAGAGCACGGTCATCGGGGCGCGGGTCCGGGACAGTCTAGGCCCGCAGGGGCAGCGCCAGCCACTCGGGCAGGTCCGGGCTCACGACGTCGTGGGCCCGCCCCGCCCGACCAGGCGCGCCGCCCCACTTCGAGGCGGGAAATCGAGCGCACCCGCGCTCAGAAGCGCGGAATACGCGGGATTTCCCGCCTCGAAGGGTCGGCTGTCAGAGCATGCAGCTGACGCAGCCCTCGACCTCGGTGCCCTCCAGCGCGAGCTGGCGCAGGCGGATGTAGTAGATCGTCTTGATGCCCTTCGTCCACGCGTAGATCTGCGCGCGGTTCAGGTCACGGGTGGTGGCCGTGTCCTTGAAGAACAGCGTCAGGGACAGACCCTGGTCCACGTGCTGCGTCGCCGCGGCGTACGTGTCGATGATCTTCTCGTAGCCGATCTCGTACGCGTCCTCGTAGTACTCGAGGTTCTCGTTGGTGAGGTACGGCGCCGGGTAGTAGACGCGGCCGAGCTTGCCCTCCTTGCGGATCTCGATCTTCGAGGCCACCGGGTGGATCGAGGAGGTCGAGTTGTTGATGTAGGAGATCGAGCCCGTGGGCGGGACGGCCTGCAGGTTGCGGTTGAAGATGCCGTGCTCCATGACGGAGGCCTTCAGCTCACGCCAGTCGTCCTGCGTGGGCAGGGCGATGCCGGCCTCGGCGAACAGCTCGGCGACGCGCTCGGTGGCGGGCGCCCACTCCTGATCCGTGTACTTGTCGAAGAACTCTCCGGAGGCGTACTTCGAGTCCTCGAACCCGCCGAACCGCTGGCCGGTCTCGATGGCGATCCGGTTCGAGGCCCGCAGCGCGTGGAACAGCACCGCGTAGAAGTACATGTTCGTGAAGTCGATGCCCTCCTCCGAGCCGTAGTGGACGCGCTCGCGCGCCAGGTAGCCGTGGAGGTTCATCTGCCCCAGGCCGATGGCGTGGGAGGCGGCGTTGCCCTTGGCGATGGACGGCACCGACTGGATGTCGGACATGACCGACACGGCCGTCAGCGCACGGATCGCGGTCTCCACGGACCGGCCGAAGTCCGGCGAGTCCATGGTCTTGGCGATGTTCATCGAGCCGAGGTTGCAGGAGATGTCCTGGCCCACGTGGGCGTAGCTCAGGTCCTCGTTGTACTCGGAGGCCTCGGAGACCTGCAGGATCTCGGAGCACAGGTTGGACATGGTGATGCGGCCCTTGATCGGGTTCGCGGCGTTCACGGTGTCCTCGAACACGACGTACGGGTAGCCGGACTCGAACTGGATCTCGGCGATGGTCTGGAAGAACTCGCGCGCGTTGATCTTGGTCTTCTTGATCCGCGCGTCGTCGACCATCTCGTAGTACTTCTCGGTCACGGAGATCTCGGAGAACGGCACCCCGTAGACGCGCTCGACGTCGTACGGCGAGAACAGGTACATGTCCTCGTTCTTCTTCGCCAGCTGGAACGTGATGTCCGGGATCACGACGCCGAGGGAGAGGGTCTTGATGCGGATCTTCTCGTCCGCGTTCTCGCGCTTGGTGTCGAGGAAGCGGTGGATGTCCGGGTGGTGCGCGTTGAGGTACACCGCGCCGGCGCCCTGGCGCGCGCCGAGCTGGTTGGCGTAGGAGAAGGAGTCCTCGAGGAGCTTCATCACGGGGATGACGCCGGAGGACTGGTTCTCGATCTGCTTGATGGGCGCGCCGTGCTCGCGGATGTTGGTCAGCGAGAGGGCCACGCCGCCGCCGCGCTTGGACAGCTGCAGGGCGGAGTTGATGCCGCGGGCGATCGACTCCATGTTGTCCTCGATGCGCAGCAGGAAGCAGGAGACGAGCTCGCCGCGCTGCTTCTTGCCCGAGTTGAGGAAGGTGGGGGTGGCCGGCTGGAAGCGGCCGGCGATCATCTCGTCCACCAGGTGGGTGGCCAGCTCCTGGTCGCCCCGGGCCAGGTGGAGGGCGACGACGGCGACGCGGTCCTCGTAGCGCTCGAGGTAGCGCTTGCCGTCGAAGGTCTTCAGGGCGTACGAGGTGTAGAACTTGAACGCGCCGAGGAAGGTCGGGAAGCGGAACTTGGCCTTGTAGGCACGATCGAACAGGCCCCGGATGAACTCGAAGGGATACTGCTCGAACGTCTCGGTCTCGTAGTAGTCGTTCTTCTGCAGGTAGTCGAGCTTCTCCTCCAGGTCGTGGAAGAACACCGTGTTGGTGTTGACATGCTGCAGGAAGTACTGGCGCGCGGCCGCGTGGTCGGCCTCGAACTGGATGCGACCGTCGGCGCCGTAGAGGTTCAGCATGGCGTTGAGCTCGTGATATCCGAGGTTCTGCCACTCGGCGGGCATGTTCTTCGCCTGGCGGATGAGGTCCGCCTCGGTGGGTGCGGTGATGGTCATGTCCACAGTCCTTCCAGGCCGCCGCGGACGCGTTCGACGTCGTCGGGCGTGCCCATCAGCTCGAATTTGTACATGAGGGGGACCTGGCACTTGCGGGAGATGATGTAGCCGGCCAGGCAGTAGCCCTCATGGAAGTTGGTGTTCCCGGACGCGATCACGCCCCGAATCCAGTGACGGTTCTCCGGGACGTTGAGGAACTTGATCACCTGCTTCGGGACCGCGCCCGGCCCGCTGCCCCCGCCGTAGGTGGGGGTCATCAGGACGTACGGGGCGGTGGCCCCGAGGGTGGGTTCCCGGGTGATCAACGGCAGTCGAGCCACCCGGTCCTCGGGCAGCTCGAGCTTCTCGACGAAGCGGTGCGTGTAGTTGGAGGCGGAGGAGAAGTAGATCAGTCCCGCGTCGGTGGGGACGAGCCCCTGCGCCTCGGCCGAGCGGATGTGGCTCGGGTCCGCGGCGACGGTCATGTCGACTCCGGTCAGGCCACCGATGCCGCGGCGGACTCGGCGAGCTCGGCGATCTTGTCCGGGCGGAAGCCGGACCAGGAGTCGGTCTCGGTGACGACGACGGGGGCCTGCATGAAGCCGAGGGCACGGACGCGCTCGAGGGCGGCGGGGTCCTGGGACATGTCCACGACCTCGTAGGCGATGCCCTTCTTGTCCAGTGCACGGTAGGTGGCGTTGCACTGCACGCAGGCCGGCTTGGTGTACACGGTGACGGTCATGGCGATCCCTGTTCCTTCGTGGTCTCTGGTGGTCTGCGGGTGTCGGCGCGGCGCCCGCGAGGTGAATCACGGGGCGTGCCGAGCATCTGCGTCGATACTACATCTAGTGATCACGGCCGGGAACCATCCCTACATGTAGTAGTCACACCACTGTAGTTACGTATCCCCACCCTCTGCCCATCCTGTCCACACCCTGCTGTGCGAGACGATCCGCGCGGACATGCGGGACACGCCAGGGCCGAGGTCGACTGTCCACAGCCGGTGGAGATCTCGGGGCCGGGTTCCCACAGCCGGAAAGTCGGGTTCGCCACGTCCGCGAGCGGCGTGTCAGGCCCCCGCGGACCACTACATGTAGGAGCCCGCCGCCGGCCGGCGTCGGAATACCCCGTCACCACCGGGGGTTGCCCCGGCATGAGCACCTCCCCCACCGTCACCCGCAATGACGCCGAGTCCCGCTACGAGCTCCATGACGGCGGCACCCTGCTCGCCGTCCTCGACTTCCGGGACAACGGCGCGGCCGTCTCCCTGAACCGGGCGTTCACCATCCCCGTGCACCGCGGCCGGGGCCACGCCGCCGCGCTGACCGCGGGCGCCGTCGAGGACATCGAGACGAACGGCGGCCCCGCAGGGGGCCGCCGCATCGTGCCGATGTGCTGGTACGTCGCCCAGTGGTTCGACGAGCACCCGGAGAAGAGCGCGCTGCTCGCGCCCCGCTGACCGGAGCGGTCAGGCCGCGACGCGGTGCCGGCGCACCACGGCCAGGACG
>NZ_KV824879.1:0-939 GCF_001816085.1 Micrococcus sp. HMSC31B01 | reverse complement strand
CGGTCAGGCGGGCGGCGGCGTCGCGCAGCAGCGCGGACCAGGCCGGTGCGCTCACGCGTCCCCGCCCAGCGCGGCGAGCCGCCGCTCCTCGTCGAGGGCGAGGCAGGAGGCGATCACGGCCTCGAGGTCGCCGTCGAGGACCGCGTCGAGGTTGTGCGCCTTGTAGCCGGTGCGGTGGTCCGCGATCCGGTTCTCCGGGAAGTTGTAGGTGCGGATGCGTTCCGAGCGGTCCATGGTGCGCACCTGCGCGGCGCGCGCCGCGGAGTCCTCGGCGTCCTGCTCCGCCCGCTGCCGCTCGAGCAGCCGCGACCGCAGCACGCGCAGCGCGGCCTCGCGGTTCTGGATCTGGGACTTCTCGTTCTGCATGGAGACGACGATCCCCGTGGGCAGGTGCGTCAGGCGCACCGCGGAGTCGGTCGTGTTGACGGACTGGCCGCCCGGCCCGGAGGAGCGGAAGACGTCCACCTTGAGGTCGTTCGGATCGAGGTGGACCTCGTCCGGGGCGTCCACCTCGGGCAGCACGAGCACGCCGGCGGCGGAGGTGTGGATGCGGCCCTGGGACTCGGTGACGGGCACGCGCTGCACGCGGTGCACGCCGCCCTCGAACTTGAGCCGGGCGTAGACGCCGTCGGCCGGGTCGGCCGCGCTCCCCCGCACCGCCACATGGACGTCCTTGTAGCCGCCCAGGTCGGAGTGCGTGGCGGAGAGGACCTCCGTCTTCCAGCCCCGGGACTCGGCGTAGCGCAGGTACATGCGCAGCAGGTCGCCGGCGAACAGGGCCGCCTCCTCGCCGCCCTCGCCGCCCTTGATCTCGAGGATCACGTCGCGCGCGTCGTCGGGGTCGCGCGGGATCAGCAGCCGGCGCAGCCGTTCGGCGGCCTCCGCCTCGGCCGCCTCCAGACCGGGCACCTCGGCCGCGAAGGCCGCCGCGTCGTCGTC
>NZ_KV824878.1:0-819 GCF_001816085.1 Micrococcus sp. HMSC31B01 | reverse complement strand
GGCGCGGGGCCGCCGGGGCCCGGCAGCAACGCGGGGCCGGCGCGCGCTGAAGAACTTCGCCGCCGGGCGGACCGGCGCCTGGCGCGAAGTCTGGCCCCTGATCGCGGACTACGAGGACGGCTTCCTGCGTGCCCTGATCGACCTCGCGCCCGACATTGTCCACGTGCACGACCTCCATCCCCTGCCCGCTGCGGCCGCCTACGACCGCTACCGCGCTGCGCGCGGGCTGCCGCCGGTCCCGTGGGTCTACGACGCGCACGAGTGGTTGCCCGGCCAGATGATGCCCGGGCCCGTGGATCAGCGCATCGCGTGGAAGGCGGCCGAAGCCGAGCTGATCCACGAGGCTGACGCCGTCGTCGCCGTCACGGACGGACTGGCCGACCGGATGCGCGAGTACCACGCCCTGCAGGAACGCCCCGTGACGGTGATCAACGGGCCGTGGGGCGCGCAGGTCCCGATGGACCCGGCCGAGCGCCTGCCCCTGCGCACCGAGCTGGGCCTGTCCGACGACGTCCCCCTGCTCGTCTACGTCGGCAAGCTGGCCGAGGTCCGTGGCGTGCGCACGCTGGTGGACGCCCTGCCGCTGCTGCCCGGCGTCCACGTCGCGTACGTGGGCTCCCCCGACCCCGGCGCCCGGCAGGGCCTGCGCGACCGGGCGGCCCAGCTCGACGTCGCCGACCGGATGCACATCGTCGACTACGTGCCCTCGGCCTCTGTGACGTGGTACGTCTCCTCCGCCACTGCGGGCGTGAGCCCGCTGCTCCCCACCCCGGCCCACGAGAGCGCCGTCGCCACCAAGCTGCGTGAATGCCTGCTGGC
>NZ_KV824877.1:0-1195 GCF_001816085.1 Micrococcus sp. HMSC31B01 | reverse complement strand
GATCCCGTCGTGGGCGGCGGTGCCGCGTCGGGCGGCCGTGGCGAACCCGTCGCCGACCTGCACGCCCTTGATCGCCTGGATGCCCATGAGCGCCCCCGCCAGCCGCGCGTCGAGGCGGCGGTCCCAGTGGACGTGGGAGCCCAGGCCGATCGGCACGCCGTACGCCAGCACCTCCACGACGCCGCCGAGGGTCTCCCCGGCGCGGTGGGCGTCGTCGACCTCGGCGACCATCGCCGCGGAGGTCTGCGGGTCGAGGCAGCGGACCGGGTCGGCGTCGAGGCGGGCCTCGTCCTCGGGGACGGGGAACGGGTGGCCCTCCGGCAGGGCGGCCTCCCCGAAGGCCACGGTGTGGGAGACGATCCGCACGCCGAGCTCGCCGAGGAAGGCGCGGGCGACGGTGCCCAGGGCCACACGGGCGGCGGTCTCACGGGCGGAGGCGCGCTCGAGGAGGGGGCGGGCCTCGTCGAAGCCGTACTTCTGCATGCCGGTCAGGTCGGCGTGGCCGGGCCGCGGGCGGGTGAGCGCCGCGTTGCGGGCCAGACCGTCGAGCTCCTCCGCGGGGACGGGATCGGCGGCCATCACCTTCTCCCACTTGGGCCATTCCGTGTTGCCCACCTGGATCGCCACAGGCGAGCCGAGGGTGCGGCCGTGGCGGACGCCGCCGAGGATCGTCACCGCGTCCTGCTCGAACTTCATGCGCGCGCCGCGCCCGTACCCCAGGCGGCGGCGCGCGAGCGCGTCCTGCACGTCCTGCGTCGTGACCGGGATCCCGGCCGGCAGTCCCTCTACGATTCCTGTGAGCGCGGGGCCGTGAGACTCCCCCGCTGTCAACCAGCGCACCATGGCGTGCAGTCTCTCACGCACGGGGCGCCGCGCCGTCACGTGTGACCGGACGGGACGCACCGGATCCGGCGTTCGACGCTCAGCCGGCGGCCGGTCCCAGGGCGTCCGCCGCGGCGCGCGTCACCGCCGCCCAGTCCGGCTCGGGCATCCCGGCCGCGGCGCGGGGCCGGGCCGTGAACAGCCGGACCTGCTCGATGCCCTGGTGCAGCAGCATGGACAGCCCGGACGCCACCGGACCGCCCTCCCGGGACCAGGCGGACGCCAGCACGGAGGGCCACGGGTCGTAGGCCGCGTCCAGCAGGGGCGGCAGGGCGGCGCCGGCCGGCACGTGTGCGGCCAGGGCGTCCGCGGC
>NZ_KV824876.1:0-937 GCF_001816085.1 Micrococcus sp. HMSC31B01 | reverse complement strand
CGGCACCCGCGCCGCCGCCTCCGAGGAGGGCCGCGTAGAGATCGGCGGGCAGGCCCAGTCGCACGGCGCGGCCGTCCAGCTCGACGGTGACGGCAGTCCGGCCGCCGGCGGGCACCTCGGCGCCCAGGTAGGGGGACTCGGCCAGCGGCTCGGCGAACTCGGACTCGATCCACGTGGTGTAGACGCCGAGGCGGTCCCCCGAGGTGAAGGCGTCCTGCTCGAGCACGGCGCGGTGGAACGGCACCACGGTGGGCACGCCGTCGATGCGCAGCTCGGCCAGGGCGTCGCGGGCGCGGGCGACGGCCTGGGCGCGGTCCTCGCCCCACACGATGAGCTTGGCGAGCAGGGAGTCGTACTCGCCCGGCACCACGGAGCCGGTGCGGACGCCCGAGTCCATGCGGACCCCGGGGCCGGTGGGGGCCTCGAACGCGTCGATCGGGCCGGGCACGGGCAGGAAGCCGTACGCCGGGTCCTCGGCGTTGAGGCGGAACTCGAGGGCGTGGCCGCGCGGCGTCGGGTCCTCGGGGATGCTCAGCGGCTCGCCGGCGGCGACGCGGAACTGCTCGCGCACCAGGTCCACGCCGAAGACCTCCTCGGTGACCGGATGCTCCACCTGCAGGCGGGTGTTCACCTCCAGGAAGCTGATGAGGCCGTCCGGGGCCACGAGGTACTCGACCGTGCCGGCCCCGGTGTACCCGGCGGCGCGGCAGATCTCGCGGGCGGAGGTGTGGATGCGCTCGCGCTGCTTGTCCGTGAGGAACGGCGCCGGGGCCTCCTCCACGAGCTTCTGGTTGCGGCGCTGCAGGGAGCAGTCGCGGGTGCCGAGCACGGCCACGTGGCCGTGCTCGTCGGCGAGGACCTGGGCCTCCACGTGGCGGGGGCGGTCCAGGAAGCGCTCCACGAAGCACTCGCCGCGGCCGAACGCGGCGACGGCCTC
>NZ_KV824875.1:0-716 GCF_001816085.1 Micrococcus sp. HMSC31B01 | reverse complement strand
CGTCCGGGTCGCCGTGCAGCACCACGTCCACGGTCAGCGAGGGCACCTGCCGCCCGTCGAGCCGCACGAGCCCGGCCGAGCGCACCGTGTACGTGCGCATCCAGCCGCGCTCCTCCTCGGGGATGGCCAGGAACCCGGCCCGGAACCCGGCGGACAGGTCCGGGTCCGCCGACGTCCCGCCCGGCGGGGGGATCAGCAGCTTCACATAGGCGTCCCGGCGCGGCCGCGCGCCCCGGTACAGGGCGTGCAGGTCGGCGACGCCGGGCGGCAGCAGTCCCAGCAGGTCCCCGCTGGCGGCCTCCAGGTCCGGCCCCGCCAGCACGATCCGCCGGAACCCGCGGCACGGCTGCTCCACGGACACCACGCGCGTGTGCGCCACGATCATGCCGTCGGCGCTCATCGGCGGTCCCCGTTCCCGCGCGGCAGCACCACGGGGTGGCCCAGCAGCGGATCGGCCACCACGTCCGCGTCCAGGCCGAACACCTCGGCCAGCACCTCAGGCACGATCACCTCGCCCGGCGTGCCCTGCGCCACCACCCGGCCCGCGGCCATCGCCACGATGTGGTCCGCGCTGCGCGCCGCCAGGTTCAGCTCGTGCAGCACCGCGACGACGGTCGCCCGGCCCCCGCCGCGCGGGTCCGGGAGCGCCCGCACCAGGTCGAGCACCTCCACCTGATGGCTGAGGTCGAGGTAGCTCGTGGGCTCGTCGAGGAGCA
>NZ_KV824874.1:0-692 GCF_001816085.1 Micrococcus sp. HMSC31B01 | reverse complement strand
CGGCGGCCGCGTTGGCCACGGTGTGGCGCGGCGCCACCGGGCCCAGGTCGGCGCGCTCGGCCAGGGCGATCGCCTCGTGGCGCCGGTTGTCCAGGAACGCACGGTCCACGAGGATCCCGTCCACGACGCCGATGTCGGACAGGCCCGGGGTGTCCGTGGTGAAGCCGATCGCGCGGCAGCCCTCCTGGACGTCCGCGCGCTCCACGAGGGTGCGGGTCAGCGGGTCCTGCTCGTTGAACACGCAGGCCACCCGCGTGTTCGCATACACCTTGCCCTTGGCGGCGGCGTACTCCTCCATCGAGCCGTGCCAGTCCACGTGGTCCTCGGCCAGGTTCAGCACCGCAGACGACGCCGGGGCCAGGCCGTGCGTCCAGTGCAGCTGGAAGCTGGAGAGCTCGAGGGCGAGCACGTCGAAGCCCTGCGGGTCGCGGATCGCGTCGAGCACGGGGGTGCCGACGTTGCCGCAGGCCACCGCCCGGCGCCCGTCGGCCCGCAGGATGGCCTCGACCATCGTCACGGTCGTCGTCTTGCCGTTCGTGCCCGTCAGGCACACCCAGTCGGCGGTCTTCCGGCCGGCGCGCTCGCGCAGCCGCCAGGCGAGTTCGACGTCGGACCAGATCGGCAGGCCCGCCGCGTGGGCGGCCATCAGCAGCGGCTGGTCCGGCCGCCAGCCCGGGGAGGTCACGACGAGG
>NZ_KV824873.1:0-2267 GCF_001816085.1 Micrococcus sp. HMSC31B01 | reverse complement strand
GTCCACGAGGTCGCCGGTGAGCACGACCGGCTCGGGCGCCGCCGTGTCGTCGGGGCGGGGGGCCAGGGCCGGTCCCTGGGCGGGCACGGCGCGCAGGGTGCCGGCCTGCTGCGGGCCGGTGTTGTTCACGCGCACGACGGCGACGTAGGGCAGCACGACCGCGCCGAGGATGAACCCGAGCTGCCACCAGCCGTGGGTGAAGAGCGCGGCGACGAAGCAGGCGGTGCGGACCAGCATCTGGACCAGGTAGACCCTCATGCGCGCCTCCCGGTCCGCGCTGCGGCCGGCGGCGGCGGTGGTGACCCCCTGGACCTCCGGTGTCGTCCCGCGCCCGGCGCGGGCGGGACGGCCGGCTCGGGAGCCGGCGGCGGAGCTGGTCATGGCGCATCCTCCTGGCACGTCGCGCCCTGCGGAGGGCCCCCGCGCGGCCGCGGACGTAGAGTGGTGGTTCACATGCCGGCGCGCCCGCCCTCGGCGGCGTCCCGCAGGACGGCGTCGACGGCGCCGCGCCGGTGCTCCAGTCTAGTCCCGTCCCGTCCGGAAGGTGTTCCCATGGCCGATCAGACCACCACGCCCACAGCGGACGCGCAGGCCGCCGGCCGCAGCGTCCTCGTCACGGGGGGCAATCGCGGCATCGGCCTGGCCATCGCCCGGGCGTTCGCCGCGAACGGCGACCGCGTGGCCATCACCTCCCGCTCGGGGGAGGGGCCGGAGGGGGTCCTCGCGGTCCGGGCCGACGTGACGGACGCGGCCTCCGTGGACGCGGCCTTCCGCGAGGTCGAGGAGGTCCACGGCCCGGTCGAGGTGCTCGTGGCCAACGCCGGCATCACCCACGACCAGCTGCTGCTGCGCATGTCCGAGGATGACTTCACCTCGGTGATCGACACGAACCTCACCGGCGCCTTCCGCGTGGTGCAGCGCGCCACCAAGGGCATGATGCGCCTGAAGCGCGGACGCATCGTCCTGGTCTCCTCCGTGGTGGGCCTGCTCGGCTCGCCCGGCCAGGTCAACTACGCCGCCTCCAAGTCCGGCCTCGTCGGGATGGCCCGCTCGATCACGCGCGAGCTCGGCGCGCGCGGCGTGACCGCGAACGTCGTGGCCCCCGGCTACATCGACACCGAGATGACGCAGTCCCTCGACGACGAGCTCAAGGCCCAGTACAAGACGTCCATCCCGGCCGGCCGCTTCGCCGCCCCGGAGGAGGTGGCCGGCGTCGTGCGCTGGCTGGCCTCGGACGAGGCCGCGTACATCTCCGGGGCCGTGATCCCCGTGGACGGCGGCCTGGGCATGGGCCACTGACGACCACCGACCGCTGAGCAGACAGGAAGCACAGAACATGACCGAGCAGGACCTGGCCGGACGCGGCGTCGTCGTCACCGGCTCCTCCCGCGGCATCGGAGCCGCCACCGCCGAGCTGCTGGCCGCCCGCGGCGCGGGCGTCGTGGTGAACTACCGCCAGAAGGCGCCGCGCGCGAACAAGGTGGTGCAGAAGATCGAGGAGACCGGCGGCCGCGCCGTGGCCGTGGGCGGCGACGTGACCGTCGCCGAGGACCGGGCCGCGCTGCTGGACGCCGCCGTGGAGCACTTCGGCTCGCTCGACGTGCTGGTGCTCAACGCCTCGGGCGGCATGGAGTCCCAGTTCGGCGAGGACTACGCACTGAAGCTCAACCGTGACGCCCAGGCCGCGCTGGCCGACGCCGCGCTCGAGCGCATGGGCGCCGGCGGACAGATCGTGTTCGTGACCTCCCACCAGGCGCACTTCATCGACGAGGTCGCCACGATGGACTCCTACGAGCCCGTGGCCCGCTCCAAGCGCGCCGGCGAGGACGCCCTGCGCGAGCGCATCCCCGCGTTCACGGAGAAGGGCGTGGGCTTTGTGGTGGTCTCCGGCGACATGATCGAGGGCACCATCACCGCCACCCTGCTCGATCGCGCCGAGCCCGGTGCCATCGAGGCCCGCCGCGAGGCCGCCGGCAAGCTCTACTCCGTGGAGGAGTTCGCCGCCGAGATCGCCTCCCTCGTGGGCCGCGACGACCTCGAGGTCGGCCACACCGAGCTCGTGGGCGGCGCCGAGGACTTCCTCGGGCAGGACTGAACCGCACCACACCCCTGACGACGAGGGCCGGATCCGTGGGATCCGGCCCTCGTGACCTCCGGGCGCGGGCGCCTCAGAGACCCAGGAGCCACCGCAGGGGGGTGAAGGAGGGCACGTCGACGACGACGTCCGCGTGCTCCCGGAGGATCGGCTTGGCGCACAGCGCCACGCC
>NZ_KV824872.1:0-3098 GCF_001816085.1 Micrococcus sp. HMSC31B01 | reverse complement strand
GCCCCGGATCCATGGATCCGGGGCCCCGCTTGATCTGTCAGCCGTCCGGCCTGAGGCCGACGCGTCCGTTCAGATCAGATGCGATCCTTGCGGTCGTTGCGGCCGTCGAGGTCGCGATCGGTGGCGTCGCCGTCGACCTTGACGTCCTCGTGGCGGACCTCCTCGGTCACCGTCTCGGTGTCCTGCACCTGGCGCTTGCCCAGGGAGACCTTCTCGGCGTCCACGGTCTTGTTGACGACCGGGGTCTCCTCGTAGGTGGTCACCTCGACGTCCCCGTCGCGGCCGGCGGTGCGGGCCTCGGCGGAGTTCGGGTCGACGGACTCGCGCTCCACCACGACCTCCTCGCGGGTGACGGGCACCTCGACGGTCTCGGTGGTGGTGTAGGCCTGCTTGCGCAGACGGACGCGGCCGGAGGCGCGGCGCTCGGTGCCGACGTTCAGGTGCTCGTCCTTGACGACGACGGAGTCGGCGTCGGTCACGTCGCGGCGATCGCGGTCGGTCACGTCGCGGCGGTCGCCGTCCACGACGGCCTCGTCGCGGCGGTCGGCCACGCCGGCCACACCCGCGGTGCCGGCCACGCCAGCGGCGCCGGCGTCGGTGCGCACGTCGTCACGACGCACGTCGCCGTCGTGATCCGCGGCGGAGTACTCCATGGAGTAGTACTCGTAGATGCGCTGCTCCTCCTCGGGGGTCAGCGAGCCGTCCGCGTCCACGTTCGGGGCGTCCTTCACGAAGGACTTCTCGAAGGGCACCGTGATGCCGTCGGCGGTGGTCTGGGCCTGCTGCAGCGGGACGAAGGTCTCGCGGGCGCCGAACAGGCCGGTCTTCACCGTGATGAAGGTGGGCTCGTTGGTGACGTCGTCGAGGTAGACCTGACCGACGGAGCCGATCTTGTCGCCGTCGGTGGCGAAGACGGTGGAGTTCTGCAGCTGGTCGAGAGCGTTGCGGTCCATGAGGAATTCTCCTTCTGAATTGGTGTTTTGTTGCCTTACACTCATTCACAATTCCCCATGGGCCCGAGTGGCGTCAACCATCGGCCCCCCAGATTCCCAATTCCCAGACTTTTCCCAGAATCTGGGTGTGATCCGCATGATTCCGCGGATTCTTCGTCCGGGCCTGCTGTGGATCCTGGGGGATCGGTGGGAGTGTGGCGCATGCGGTCCGCGACCCTTGACGGCCACCGATATTGTGTGGAATACGCGCGCCGCAGGCGTGAAAACGATCCCGAGGAGAGTGGAGGCCCCATGTCCGAGCCCCTGGTGGCCGAGCGCCGCCTCGCAGTGGTGGGAGCCGGCCCCCGCGGCGTCATGCTGCTGGAGCGGATCCTCGCCCGGCTCGAGGGCGCGGCCCCGGACGCACACCCCCGGCGGCTGCGCATCGACGTCGTGGACCCCTATCCGCCCGGGCCAGGGCGGGTGTGGCGCACGGACCAGTCCGAGCTGTACCTCATGAACACCCCCGCGTTCTTCCCGACCGCGTGCGCCGCCGACAACCCCGGTCTGCGCCCCTCCACCGCCGCCCAGACCTTCGACCAGTGGCGTCGCGTGCACCCGGAGGCCAGCCTCGGCGTGCGCCGCCACCAGTACCCGGCGCGGGCGGTCTACGGGCGCTACCTCCGGCACCTGTACAAGGACGTCGTCGCGGGGCTGCGCGCCCGTCCCGAGGTCGTCGAGGTCGTCGAGCACCGCGCCGAGGCCACCGCCCTGCACCCCCGGCCCGACGGCGGTGCCTGCCTGGAGCTGCGGGACGCCGACGGTGCGGTCGCCGCGCTCGACGCGGACGCCGTCGTGCTCTGCCTGGGTCATCAGCCGGCGGAGCTCAGCCCCGGCCAGAACCGGATGGCCGCCGCCGCGCGGGGCCGGGACGAGCTGCACTACCAGGGCCCGCAGATCCCCTCGGACGTGGACTGGGAGACCGTGGAGGCCGGCGCGGACGTCCTCGTGCGGGGCATGGGCCTGAACGCGTTCGACCTGCTGGCCCAGCTCACCCAGGGCCGGGGCGGGGTGTACCGCCGCACCGGCGACGGACCCGGCCGGGCCCTGCGGTACGAGCCGTCGGGGGACGAGCCGCGCCTGCACCTGATGTCCCGCCGCGGCATCCCGTACCTGCCCAAGGCGGAGGTGGACGCCTTCGTGCCCCGCGGCGTCACCCTCAGCTACCTCTCCGACGCCGCCGTGGACGCCCTCGCCGCCCGGCACGGGGCCCTGGACCTCGCCGAGCACCTCTGGCCGCTGCTGCACCGCGACGTGGTCCGGCACTACTACGCCACGCTCGTCCGGGCCCAGCCCGAGATCCTCGGCGGCCCCGTCGAGGCGCGCCGGTTCCTCGGGGAGCTCGTCGGCCAGCTCGAGGAGGCCGGCCGCGGCGCCCCCGTGACCTCCGCGCACGCCGAGGAGCTCCTCCAGCGGTACGCCCCCGGCCGCCGCTTCCTCGACATCCTGGCCTATGGGTCCCCGTTCGAGGACGCCGTGTTCGCCTCCCATGAGGACTATCAGCGGGCCGTCGCGGACCTCATGGAGCAGGCCTGCGTGGAGGCCGCCCTCGGGGAGGAGTCCCCGTTCATGATGGCCGTCGGCGCGCTCCATGCCGGCCGACTGCGGATCAAGGCGTGGATCGCCGAGGGTCGGATCGCCGAGGCCTCCCGCATCCGGGACGTCCAGGGCTGGTTCGAACCGCTGGTCGAGGGCCTCGCCTCCGGCCCGCCGCTGTGGCGCGTCGAGCAGATGCTCGCGGTGCACCGGGCCGGCCTGCTCACCTGGGCCGGCCCCGCGCCCGTGGTCGAGGCCGAGGAACACGCATTCACCGCCCACAGCCCCCAGGTGGGAGCGCAGGACTCGCTGGGGCCCGCCGTCGTCGAGGGGGCCTGGCTGGTGGAGGCGATGATGCCGCCCAACCGCGTGCAGGCCGCCGCCTCCCCGCTGGTCCGTCAGATGCTGGCGGACGGCGTCGCCGCGGCCGGGACGTGGGAGGACGAGGAGGGTGTGCGCGTGCCCGCCACCGGCTTCGACGTCACGGCCCGCCCGTACCGGCTGCGGGCCGCGGACGGCACGGTCCACGCGGACGTGTTCGTGCTGGGCCTGCAGCTCTCGGGCGTGCAG
>NZ_KV824871.1:0-1890 GCF_001816085.1 Micrococcus sp. HMSC31B01 | reverse complement strand
TGCTCCGCGACGGCCTCCTCCACGGCGGCCGCCAGCGCTGCGGCCAGGGCCACCGACACCGTGCCCGAGCGCAGGCGACGTTCCTGGCCGCCGCCGTGCACGACGGCCTCCAACGTGACGTCCCGGCGCACGAGCAGGGCGCCGACACCCACGGGGGCGCCGACCTTGTGCCCCGAGACGGCCAGGGTCGCGGCCCCGGACGCGGCGAAGTCCACGGGCACCGCCCCGACGGCCTGGACGGCGTCGGTGTGCAACGGGACCCCGTGGTCGGCAGCGAGCCGGGCGGCCTCGGCCACGGGCTGGACCGTGCCGATCTCGTTGTTGGCCCACATCAGCGTGGCCAGGGCGGTCCGCTCGGGCGCGGTCGCCAGCGCGGCCCCCCATGCGACGAGGTCGACCCGCCCGTCGTCGTCGACCGGGACGAGCACCGGCTCGGCACCCTCGTGTGCGGCGAGCCAGTCCACCACGTCGAGGACCGCGTGGTGCTCGACGCCGGTCAGCACGATCCGGGTGCGCTCCGGCGCAGCCGCGCGGCGGGCCCGGTACAGCCCCTGGACGGCGAGGTTGTCCGCCTCGGTGCCCCCGGACGTGAGGATCACCTCGGTGGGGTGCGCCCCGAGCCCCGCGGCGATGCGCTCCCGCGCCTCCTCGAGGCGCAGCTTGGCCCGACGGCCGGAGGCGTGGAGGGAGGCCGGGTTGCCCGGGAGCGCGGCCGCCTCGGCCAGGGCCGCGAGCGCGGTGGGGCGCACCGTCGTGGTGGCGGCGTGGTCCAGGTGCACGCGGTCCGGGGTGGTCACCCGGCCAGTCTAGGAGCCGCGCCGGATGTGCACCGGCTCAGTCTCGGGCGAGGAACCGCTCGACGTCACGGGTCGGGCCCAAAAGGAGGATCGTGTCCTCGGGCTCGAGCACGTAGTGACTCGGCGGGTAGAGCCACGTGTCGCGGCTGCGGACGGCGACCACGCGCATGCCCCGCTCCCCCGCGAGTCCGGTGGCTCGCAGGTCCCTGCCCAGCAGGCGCGACGGCGGCGTGGCCCGGACCATGGCCAGTCCCGGCTCGACCTCGACGAAGTCCTGGAAGGACGTGCTGACCAGGTGTGCCACGCGGCGGCCCATGTCCCGCTCCGGGTGGACCACGTGCTCCACGCCGAGCTGACGCAGGATCTCGCCGTGGCGGTCGTCGTTGGCCTTGGCCCAGAGCTGGTGCGTCCCGAACCGCCGCATCAGCGAGACGGTGAGGATCGAGTCGGCGAGGTCGCCGCCGATGGCGACGACGACGTGGTCCATCTCGTGGACCGAGAGCTGGCGCATCGCCTCCTCGGCCGTGCTGTCCGCGCGGACGACGTGGGTCAGCCGGCCGTTGAGCGCCTGGACGGCCTCGGCATCGGCGTCGACCCCCAGCACGTGGCAGTCGGACTCCATGAGCTCGAGGGCGACCCCGGAGCCGAACCGGCCGAGCCCGAGGACGGCCACGGTGGGGCGGTCGCCCCGGCGGGGGGCGAACAGGGAACGGGTGAGATCAGCCAATGAGGGGCCTCTCCTTCGGGTACTCGAAGTGGCGGGTGCGGTCGGTCAGGGCCAGGCTGCCGGCGACGGTGGCGGGGCCGATGCGGCCGACGAACATGAGGAGCATCAGGATGCCCTGCGCGGCCGGCGGCAGCTGGGCGGTGATGCCGGTGGACAGGCCCACCGTGCCGAACGCGGACACGCACTCGAACAGGATCTGGTCGGTCGTGAACGAGGACAGGCCCATGAGCGCCATCGTGGCGACGGCGATCGCGGTCGCGGAGAGCATGATCACGGTGATCGCCTCGCGGTGCGTGGTCCGGGAGAGCCGGCGGCCGAACGCATGGACGGCGCCCTCGTTACCTTCTTCGTGGCTCCTGGATCCGG
>NZ_KV824870.1:0-1678 GCF_001816085.1 Micrococcus sp. HMSC31B01 | reverse complement strand
CCGGTCCCGTTGACGGGACCGGCCGGCGTCGCGCATGGTGGGGCCGAATCCGGCCCGCGGCTCAGGCCCTGGACCAGATGCGCGTGGTGAGGCGGAAGTCCTCCCCGAGGCCCCGTGCCTAGACTCGGAGGGTGACCCCTCTCGACCGCGTCCCCGACCAGCGCCCCGTCCCCGCCGGCACCGGCCTCACCCTCGAGGACACTCTCCCCGCTCCCGTGGAGTCCGAGGCCGACGGCGTCCCCGCGCGCCCGCGTCTGGCCCGGACCGTCGCCGAGATGCGCTCCGCTCTCCGTGAGCTCGTCGCCCACGCCACGGACGACGGCGACGCCGAGCCCGTCACCGTCGGCCTGGTCCCCACGATGGGCGCCCTCCACGGCGGCCACGCGGCCCTGGTGCGGCGGGCCCGCGCCGAGAACGACGTCGTCGCGGTCAGCATCTTCGTGAACCCGCTCCAGTTCGGCGATCCGGCCGACCTGGAGCACTACCCGCGCACCCTGGACGCGGACCTGGACCTGCTGGCGGCGGCGGGCGCCGACGTCGTGTTCGCCCCGGACGTGCAGGAGATGTACCCGGGCTACCCGGACGCGCCGATCGTCACCGTCTCCGCCGGCCGCATGGGGGAGGTCCTCGAGGGCGCCTCCCGCCCGGGCCACTTCGACGGCGTGGCCACCGTCGTGGCGAAGCTGTGGAACATCGTGCGCCCGGCCGTGCCGGCCCTGCGCAGCTACTTCGGCCAGAAGGACGCGCAGCAGCTCACCGTCCTGCGCCGCCTGGCCACGGACCTGGACATCGACGTCGACGTCCGCACCGTGCCCATCGTCCGCTCGCCCGAGGGCCTCGCGCTCTCCAGCCGCAACACCCGCCTGGACGCCGCGGGCCTGGAGCACGCGCTCGTCCTCAGCCGCGCGCTGCGCTCCCTGGCCGACGCCGCGGCGGCCGGTGAGCCCGTCGACGTCCAGGCCGCGCGCCGGATGGTCGAGGACGAGCCGGGCGTCGAGCTGGACCACCTCGTGGTGGTGGACCGGGACACCTTCGCCGAGCTCGGTCCGGAGCTGCTGTGCCAGCCGCTGCGCCGCGAGGCCCTCGCCCTCGTGGCCGCGCACGTGCCGCCCGTCCGGCTGATCGACACCATGGTGCTGCCCGTCGCGGGGCCGCTGCCGTGACCCCGGAGCGTCTCGCCGCCGCCTTCGACGGCCCCTCGCCCGCGCTCGCCGCGACGCTGCTGGGGTGCCGGCTGACCGTCGTCGCCCCGGACGGCGCCGTCACCGTGCGGCTGACCGAGACCGAGGCGTACGGGAACGCGGGAGCGGACCCCGGCGCCCACTCGTTCCGCGGCCGCACCGAGCGCAATGCCGCGCTGTTCGGGCCGCCGCGGCGCACGTACGTGTACCTGAACTACGGCATCCACCGCTGCCTGAACCTGGTGGGCCACCCCGAGGGGGAGGCCGGCGGTGTGCTGCTGCGTGCGGCCGAGGTGCTCGCAGGAGGGGACCTCGCGGTGGCCCGCCGTGGCCGGGACACCGGCCCCAAGCTGCTCTCCGGCCCGGGCAACCTCGGCCAGGGCCTCGGCATCACCCTGGAGATGGGCCACGCGCCCGTGGAGATCGTCGCCGCGCCGCCGGAAGTGGCCGACGACGGCGGCACCCCGGCCCGCCTCGCCGCGCCGGCCGCGCCCGCC
>NZ_KV824869.1:0-1648 GCF_001816085.1 Micrococcus sp. HMSC31B01 | reverse complement strand
TGGGGCCGGGCGTCTAGACTGGAGCGCCCGTCCGTCGTCGAGAGAGGAGTCCGCCCGTGAAGGTCCTGGCCGCCATGTCCGGGGGAGTCGACTCCGCCGTCGCCGCGGCGCGTGCCGTGGACGCCGGGCACGACGTCGTCGGCGTCCACCTGGCCCTGTCCCGCATGCCCGGCACCCTGCGCACCGGCTCGCGTGGCTGCTGCACCATCGAGGACGCCTCGGACGCGTGGCGCGCGTGCGAGCGGCTCGGCATCCCCTTCTACACGTGGGACTTCTCCGAGCGGTTCGCGGAGGACGTCGTGGACGACTTCGTGGCCGAGTACGAGGCCGGCCGCACGCCCAACCCGTGCATGCGCTGCAACGAGCGCATCAAGTTCGCGGCGCTGCTCGAGCGCGCCCTCGAGCTGGGCTTCGACGCCGTCTGCACCGGCCACTACGCCGCCGTGCGGCCCGGTCCGGACGGCTCGCTGGAGCTGCACCGCGCTGCGGACGATGCGAAGGACCAGTCCTACGTGCTCGGCGTGCTCACCGCGGATCAGCTCGCCCACTGCCTCTTCCCGCTCGCGGACACGCCGTCCAAGGAGCTCGTGCGCGCCGAGGCGGCCGAGCGCGGCCTGTCCGTGGCGGCGAAGCCGGACTCCCACGACATCTGCTTCATCCCCGACGGCGACACCCGCGGCTGGCTCGCCGAGCGCATCGACCTCGCCCCCGGCCCCATCGTCGACCCGGAGGGGCAGGAGCTCGGCACCCACGCGGGCGCCCAGGCGTTCACGGTCGGCCAGCGCAAGGGCCTGGCCATCGGCCGTCCCGCGCCCGACGGCAAGCCCCGGTTCGTGCTCGAGGTGCGGCCGAAGGAGAACACGGTGGTCGTCGGCGGCCGCGAGCTGCTCGACGTCGACCGCATCACCGGCATCCGCCCGTCGTGGGCCGGCGCCCCGGTGCCCGAAGCCCGCACGGGCGCCTGGTTCGACTGCGCGCTGCAGTTCCGGGCCCACGGCGAGATCGTCGAGGCCCGCGCCCGCCAGCGCGCCGACGCGGCGGGGCATCCGGGGTGGGAGATCGAGCCGGGGCGCCCCCTGCGCGGCGTGGCTCCCGGTCAGACGGCCGTCCTGTACCGGGGCACCCGCGTGCTCGGCCAGGCCACCATCGACACCGCCCGCAATGCCCGGTTGTCGGCCCCCGCGGATGCGTAGGCTTCGGCCATGAGCCCGGACTACGACCCCCACGCCAGCTCGCTGCCCGGCACCGCGGACCCGGCGGTCCTCGACGAGCTCTTCGCGATCCGCGGCAGCATCGACAACATCGACGCCTCGCTCGTCTACCTGCTGGCCGAGCGGTTCAAGTTCACGCAGCGGGTCGGCGCGCTCAAGGCCCGGCACGACCTGCCGCCCTCGGACCCCGGGCGTGAGGCCGCCCAGATCGCGCGGCTGCACCGGCTCGCGCTCGAGGCGGACCTCGAGCCCGCGTTCGCCGAGAAGTTCCTGAACTTCATCATCGCCGAGGTCATCCGCCACCACCGCGCGCTGGCGGCCGAGGGCCGGCCGGACGCCGAGGCGGAGCCGGGGGAGAGCCCCGGGGACGCGGATGACTGAGGCCGCCCACGACGACGGCGCCACCGGCCCCGTCGCCCTCGGCGGCACGCCGTGGC
>NZ_KV824868.1:0-826 GCF_001816085.1 Micrococcus sp. HMSC31B01 | reverse complement strand
CGGGGGAGCACATGGCCGGGTCGCCGGCGGAGTGCAGGGCGGAGTCCGGGGCCAGCGGTCCGGGTTCGGCGCCGTCGTCGAGGGCCGCGGCGAGCGCCTCGGCCCCGCCGGCCACGGGCAGGGCGACGAGGTTGACCACGGGCGGGGCGTTGTCCGCCTCGAGCAGGGCGGCCAGCTCGGCGTCGCGGTCGGCGGTGTGGCGGGTGCCGCGGTGGGCGGCCAGGGCCTGGCGCAGCGCGCGGACGATCCACACCGGGTGCGAGGCGCGGACGGCCAGGGCGGCGTCGCCGCCGTCGGCGGGGGCGACGTCGGCCAGCCACTCCTCGAGGGGGCGTTCGGCGACCCGACGCAGCACCGCGTTCACGAACCCGGAGGCACCGGCCCCGATCTCGGCGCGCACGAGGGAGACGGTGGCGTCGAGGGCGGCGTGGGCGGGCACACGCATGCCCAGCAGCTGGTGGGCGCCGAGCCGCAGGGCGTCGAGCACGGGTGGGTCGATCTTCTCGAGCGGGCGGTCCACGCAGCGGGTCAGGATCGCGTCGTACAGGCCGAGCCCACGCAGGGTGCCATAGGCGAGTTCGGTGGCGAAGCCTGCGTCGCGCCGGTCGAGGCGGGCCTGGCGGATGCGCGCCGGGAGGACCAGGTTCGCGTACGCGTCCTCGGCATGGACGGAGCGGACCACCCCGAACGCGACGCGGCGCGCCGGGTCGGCGGTGCGGGAGCGCTGTGACGGCGCCTGCGCCGAGTACTTCCGTCCGGCGCCGGAGCGACCCCGGTTGCGGGTGCGCCCCTGCGCGTCGCGGCGGTCCTGGGCGTCCGGCCGGGG
>NZ_KV824867.1:0-1032 GCF_001816085.1 Micrococcus sp. HMSC31B01 | reverse complement strand
GGCCGGCCGCGTGTCGACTCAGCGCCCCGCGGAGAACGCCGTGGCGGCGCCACGGAGCACCTCGGCCACGATCGGCCGGTCCGCCGGGATCCAGTCCAGGTGCCGCACGCCCGGCCCGGCGAGCGGCAGCCACGCCAGCAGGTCGTGGTCCTGGAGGGCTCGGGGTGTCGTCCCCTCCTCCGCCAGGACGCCCCAGAACACCCGCATCCGGGCGCCGTTGGCCAGCTCCCACCCGTCCGGCTCCGGCGCCGCCACCTCGGGGCCGAGCCGCACGGCGACCCCGAGCTCCTCCCGGCACTCCCGCAGCAGCGCCTCCTGGACGCCCTCCCCCGGCTCGACCTTGCCCCCGGGGAACTCCCAGAGCCCCCGCAGCGGGGCAGGCGCGCTGCGACGGGCCGCCAGCAGGCGGGTCGGCGCGGCCACATCGTCGAGCAGCGCGAGCCCCACGACCAGCCGCGGTCGCGCACCGTCCCGGGGCGACGTCGTCGGGCTGGCAGCGGGCGCGGGGCGAGCGGGTGTGGCGGAGGTCATGAGCCCAGGCTAGCGAGGCCCCCGCCCCCGCAGACCGGAGTCCGTAGGCTGGGTCGGTGCCCACCCCCACTCCCGCCGCCGACGGCGCCCACGACCGTTCCCCCCGCGCCCCGCGTCCGACGCGCCCGGACCCGTCCATCCCACCGACCGCGCCGACGGGCCCCGGCGCGCTGCTGGGCGGCCGCCGCGTGCGTCTGCTGCCGGCCATCCTCGCGCTGGCCCTGGGCAGCTTCGCGATCGGCACCACGGAGTTCGCGATGATGGGCCTGCTGCCGCAGGCGGTGGCCGACCTCGGCATCGGTCTCGAGGCCGGCGGCGTGCTCATCTCCATGTACGCGCTGGGCGTCGTGATCGGCGCTCCCCTGCTGGCCGCGTCCTTCGCCCGCGTCGACCGGCGGGTCACGAGCATCGTGCTGATGCTGCTGTTCGTCGTGGGGCACGTGGCCGCGTTCCTCGCCCCGGACGCGGCCCCCATGATGGCCGCCCGCTTCATCTGCGGCC
>NZ_KV824866.1:0-1090 GCF_001816085.1 Micrococcus sp. HMSC31B01 | reverse complement strand
GCGGGCAGGCCGCCGACCCCGCCCGCCGGCGTCGGCCCCGGGTCCCGCGCCTCAGGCCTGGGCACGGATGCGCGCCCCCCACGTCTCGGGGGCGTGGAGCTCGGCCTCGCTCGGCAGCAGCTCGGGGGCGTCCCAGACCACGTTGAACCCGGCCATGCCGAGCTCGGCCACGGCGGCGGCCACGAACCTCTGGCCGTCGCGGTACTGGGCCATCTTGGCGTCCATGCCCAGCAGACGGCGGAGCATGCGGTCCAGGGGCGAGCGGCGGTCGCCGCGCTCGTCGAAGCGGCGGCGGATGGTCTTGACGGAGGACACGACGGAGGAGTCGACACCGTCCATCACCACGTTCGCGTGCCCCTCGAGCAGGGACATCACGGCCGTCAGCCGGGACAGGCGTTCCCGGTCCTCCTCGTCCTGGATCGCCCCGAGCAGGCCCGGCGCGGGGCGGGCCGGGGCCGCGTCCTGCGCGTCGTGTCCGTCCCGCGTCCCGATCCGGCCGGCGTCGGCCTCCCGACCCAGCGGGTTCGCCGCCGCGAGCGCGGTGCGCAGGCGCTCGGGCAGGGACTCGGCCTTGTCGAACAGGCCGACGGTGAGCGCCGTGATCTCGGCCCGCAGGTGCTCGCGCAGCCAGGGCGCGGCCGCGAACTGCACGCGGTGGGTCTGCTCGTGCAGGCACACCCAGAGGCGGAAGTCCGCCGGTTCCACGTTGATCTCCGCGCGCACCTGCGCGACGTTCGGGGCCACGAGCAGCAGGCGTCCGCCGGCGGGGCCGGCCGCCGTCCCCCCGGGGCCGGGCAGCGCGATGAACGGGTCGTACTGGCCGAGGATCCTCCCGGACATCCAGGCGAGGATCCCGCCCATCTCCAGGGCGGTGGCGTGCCGGGTGACGCGGGTGGTGGCGGCGGCGTGCTCGCGGGGCCGGGTGTCCCGCAGGTGCGCGAACGTGGGGTCCAGCAGCGTGGCGAAGGACTGGGTGGCGGCGCGCGACCAGGTGGGGCGGTCCACCACGAGCACCTGCGAGTCGCGCAGGTCCCGTGCCGCCTCGAGCCCGGTCAGGCGGTGGACGTGCGGCACGGCGGCCTCCGCGGCG
>NZ_KV824865.1:0-1552 GCF_001816085.1 Micrococcus sp. HMSC31B01 | reverse complement strand
CAACAACGTCATGCCCTCCTACAGCTAGCCCGTCCCGCGCACAGCGGCGCCGGACCACTCCAAGGGTGCGGCGTCATCGGCGTCCGTGGGGGCAGGCAACCTCAGCCCGCTCGCACCGCCGCCTCGTCCGTCACCCGCAGCCGCTCGCCGATTAAGGCGCCGATTGCGGACAGCGGGGAGCTGACCACGAGGATGATGAGATGATGGCCGGGGTGAACGTCTACACGGGGTTGCGTGACGATCAGCCAGGAGGCTTTGGAGCGCAGGAAGTCGGAGGTTGCGCCGGCCGGGTTGTAGCCGACAGTGGTGTCGGAGTTGCGGTACTCGGCCGGGAATCGCTCAGTGAGAATGCTGCCCGTCGCCGCGTAGGTGATGGACAGCAGTCCGATGCCTGTGGACGCGGCCGAGGTGATGGCCCATGCCTGGCCGATGTCGATCAGGGGCGAATAGTGGCCACGCCGCTGGCGCCGTGTTGATGCCGCCAGCCATGGTCACTCGGTCCGGGCCCCAGGACGCATCCACGCGGCCGACGAGCAGGATCACGAGAATTGGCACGACGGCGGCTACCAGGGTCGCGTTGATCATGGCCAGGCGGTACACACCGAGCGTGTTGGTGGCGTAGCTGAACGCTAAGGTGTTCGTCGCGTAGAAACTGCCAGAGCCCAGAAGCGCGGCCATGATCGCCATGATTGGGCGGCCGCCGAGATTCTGGAGCTCCTCGCAGACCGGCGACCCCTACATCTTCACCCAAATGCACAGGGCGATGGCCAGGATCGGCATGCGAAGAGGAACAGTAAGCGCCAGCCCCATGCGTCTACGAACTCCGTGGGGAGCATGAGCGCCAGCGCGAAGACGCCGGAGGGGATCAGGGTCCCTTGCGGGGAAGCCGAGCTGCATCATGGCGGCGTAGCGGCCGCGCTGCGCGTAGTGCGTGCTCGATCGCGACGGCGGCGGCCCGCATCAACCGCCGCTCACGGCCAGGCCCTGTAGGAGGCGCAGGACGGCCAGGATGATCGGCGCAGCCAAGCCGATGCATGCGCAGGTCGGCAGCAGGTCAATGGCCCCGGTCGCGGCGCCTCTCAGCACCACGGGGAGGACCAACGTGGGGCGTCGGCCTCAGAGGTCGTCGAGGATGCTTAACCTGAACGCGCCGACCGGACGGGCCGCGAAGCCCATGCCGAAGATCACTAGGGCGTGTTGCTAAAGGATAGTAGTCAGCCAATGCAGTGTCGCGGCGAGGCAGAGCCCGGCGTGATAGTTCCGGGCGTACTTGTCCGAGCGCATCGCGATCCCTCGCCACTGCTTGAGCCGGTTGAAGCACCGCTCTACGACGTTGCGTCCCCGGTAGCGCTGGCGCTGGTCTTCACCGAAGTCGATCGGTCTTCCTGGGCGGCGGCGCCGGTGCGTGATCTGATCGGCCCGCTCGGGGATCGTGGCCGCGATGCCATGCCGGCGCAGCCAGGCCCGGTTCGCCTTCGAGGGGTAGCCCTTGTCTGCAATCAGGCGGTCAGGCCGCGCCCGGGGCGGGCGTGTCAGATGGTCTGTGTAAGCC
>NZ_KV824864.1:0-1386 GCF_001816085.1 Micrococcus sp. HMSC31B01 | reverse complement strand
GCCGCCCGCTGGCGACGATGCAGCTCCTCGCGCACCGGGATGACCACGGCGACGGTGGAGACCGTGTCCGTGACCTCGGGGCCGCGGATCGCCTCGGTGACGTCCGTGCCGCCGACCCGCACGGCCTCGACGTCCGGGTCGGTGGACTGGTCCAGGTCCATGGCGACGGCGGCCGCCGCCACGGCCTCCGCATCGGCCAGGTCGACGCCCTCGTGCAGGCAGTGCCACGCCACGGCGCGGTACATGGCGCCGGTGTCCAGGTACGCGGCGCCGAGACGCCGGGCCACGGCCTTGGACACGGACGACTTGCCCGAGCCCGAGGGGCCGTCCACCGCCACCACGAGCGGCGCGGGTGCGACGTCGTCGCGGGTGTGCTCGGTCATCTCAGACCACCTTCCATCCGGCGGCGGTCAGCGCCGCCACGAGTTCGTCCCTGCGGCCGGGCAGCACGGAGATCTCCACCATGCCGACCCGGTGGCCCGAGGCGTGCTCGAGCCGCAGGTCCTCCACGTTCACGTCCGTGCGGCCGACCTCGTCGAGGAGGGCCGCGATCTGCCCGGGGGCGTCGTCCACGATCACCGTGACCACCGCGAACGCCTGCGGCGGCGCCCCGTGCTTGCCGGGCACCCGTGCCCGACCGGCGTTGCCCTCGGCGATCAGCTGCGCCATGTCCAGCCGCGCCCCGGGGGCGGAGGGGTCCTCCAGGGTGCGGATCAGCCGGTCCAGGTCCGCCCGCAGCCCGTGCAGCGCCGGCACGATCCGCCCGGCGTTGCCGGAGAGGATCTGCACCCACAGCTGCGGGTCCGACGCTGCGATCCGGGTGGTGTCCCGCAGCCCGTTGCCGGCCAGGGCGAGCGCCTGGTCCGGGGTGTCCTGCAGGCGGGAGGCCACGAGCGAGGCGGCGATCTGCGGCAGGTGCGAGATCAGCGCGACCGATTCGTCGTGGGCGCGGGCCGCCATCCGGTACGGGGTGGCCTGCAGCGTCCGCGCGAGCGCCCGACCGGCCGCGAGGGCGCCCGGGTGCGTCGTGTCCGTCGGGCACAGCACCCACGGCGCCTGCGTGAACAGGGTGCCGCGGGCCGCCACGGGACCGGACCGCTCGGAGCCGGCCATCGGGTGCGTCCCGAGGTACCGGTCGGCGTCCTGCGGGGCCAGGCGGCCGTCGTCGACGGCAGCGCGCACGCCCGCGGCGACCGCCTCCTTCACCGAGGCGATGTCCACCACCACGGCCGCGGGCCAGCGGCGCAGCGAGTCGACCACGACGTCGGCGGTCACGTCCGGCGGCGCGGCCACGACGACGAGTCCCGGGGCGACGTCGAGGTCGTCGCCCTCGGCGTCCAGGCGGGCGGGGCGTCCGGCGCGGATGTCCGCGGCCACGGCCAGGGC
>NZ_KV824863.1:0-1269 GCF_001816085.1 Micrococcus sp. HMSC31B01 | reverse complement strand
GTCACCGCCCAGGCGGCCGACCGATGACGGCCCCCGCCCCCGCCGTGTTCGCGGACCTCGCAGGCCAGGAGGCCGCGGTGGCCCAGCTGCGCCGCGCCGCGGCCGAGGACCGTCCCACCCACGCCTGGATGTTCACGGGCCCGCCCGGCTCCGGCCGGTCGACGGCGGCGCGTGCGTTCGCCGCGGCCCTGCAGTGCGAGGTCGCGGACCCGGCGGCGCGCGGCTGCGGCGAGTGCCACGCGTGCCGCACCGTCCTCGGCGGCACCCACCCGGACGTGACCGTGCTGGCCACCGAGGCGGTGAGCTATCGGATCGAGGACGTCCGCGCCCTCGTGGAGGCCGGCCAGTCCACCCCCGCGACCGGGCGCTGGCGGATCTTCCTCATGGAGGATGCGGACCGCATGACGGAGCGCGCCACGAACGTGCTGCTCAAGGCCATCGAGGAGCCGCCGGCCCGCACGATCTGGATGCTGTGCGCCCCGTCCCCCGCGGACGTGCTCCCCACCGTCCGCTCCCGTTGCCGGCTGATCACGCTGAGCATCCCCGCCGTGGAGCAGGTGGCGGAGCTGCTGCACCGCCGTGACGGGCTGGACCGCGAGACGGCGCTCACCACCGCCCGGATCTCCCAGTCGCACGTGGGCATGGCCCGCCGCCTCGCGCGGGACCCGGAGGCCCTCGAACGCCGCGAGCGCATCCTCTCCCTGCCGCTCCAGGCCACCGCCGTCTCCGACGCGATGGCCCTGGCCGCCACGTTGGCCGAGGTGTCCAAGGCCGAGGCCGAGTCCGCCGCCGAAGCCCGGGACGCCGAGGAGCTCGAGGCGCTGCGCCGCTCCCTGGGCCTCGAGCCCGGTGAGCCCGTCCCACCCAAGCTCCGCCACCACGTCAAACGGCTCGAGGAGGACCAGACCCGCCGGCGGCGCCGCGCCGTCCGGGACTCGCTGGACCGGGCCATGATCGACGTCATGGGCCTGTTCCGGGACGTGCTGCGCGTGCAGCTGGGGGCCGAGGGCGAGCTCATCAACGAGCACCGTCGGGACGAGATCGAGGCGTACGCCCGCGGCGCCGCCGGCGACTCGGCCGAGGTGCTCGCCCGGATCGACGCCGTCACCACGGCCCGCGAGCGCATCGCCGCCAACGTGCCGGAGCAGCTGGCCCTCGAAGCCATGATGCTGGCCCTGCTGCCCCGCCGGGTGCGCACCCCGCGACGTCGCTGAGCGGCCGAGCGGGGCGGACCGGCGCCGGCTCAGCGGGTGCGGACCACCAGGTCCG
>NZ_KV824862.1:0-1136 GCF_001816085.1 Micrococcus sp. HMSC31B01 | reverse complement strand
CGCGAGGCCGGGGGGTCCGGTCCGGTGACCGGCCCCGCCGGTGGTGCGGGCCCGGTGGACGGGGGCGGCCGATGAGCGCCCTGGGCCTGCCCGTGCCCGAGGTCCGCACCGACCTCGAGCGCCGGGTGCTGGAGCGGCTCGCCACGGTCCAGGACCCCGAGATCCGCCGCCCGATCACCGACCTCGGCATGGTGGAGTCGGTCGTGGAGACCGCCCCGGGCGTCGTCGAGGTCGCGGTGCTGCTCACGATCGCCGCGTGCCCCCTGCGCGGGACGATCCAGACGGACGTGGCCGCCGCCGTCGCCGACGTACCCGGCTGCGGGTCCGTGGACGTCCGCGTCGGGGTGATGGAGCCCGAGCGCCGCCTGGCGCTGCAGGACGCCCTGCGCGCGGCCCGGCCGACGAACCCGTTCGGGAAGGACACGCTCACGCGCGTCCTCGCGGTGGCCTCGGGCAAGGGCGGCGTGGGCAAGTCCTCGGTCACGGCCAACCTCGCGGTCGCGCTCGCCGCGCGCGGACTCGCCGTCGGCCTGATCGACGCGGACGTGCACGGCTACTCCATCCCCGGGCTCCTGGGCGTGACCGGCACCCCGACGAAGCTGGACCGGATGATCCTGCCCCCCGTGGTGCGGGACGTGAAGGTCATCTCGATCGGCATGTTCCTCGACGCGGACCGGCCGGTGGCCTGGCGCGGGCCGATGCTGCACCGCGCGCTCGAACAGTTCGTCACGGACGTGCACTGGGGCGACCTGGACGTCCTGCTCGTGGACCTGCCCCCGGGCACCGGGGACATCGCGATCTCGACGGCGCAGCTGCTGCCCGCCTCGGAGCTGCTCGTGGTGACCACGCCGCAGCACGCCGCCGCGCAGGTGGCCGCGCGCGCCGGTCAGCTGGCGGAGCAGACGGGCCAGACCGTGGCCGGCGTCGTGGAGAACATGGGGCCGATGACCCTGCCGGACGGCACCGTCCTGGATGTGTTCGGAACCGGCGGTGGCGCCGAGGTGGCGGAGCGGCTGTCCGGGGTGCTGGGCACCCAGGTGCCGCTGCTGGGCACCGTTCCCCTGGACCCGGCGCTGCGGGCGGGCGGCGACGCCGGCGACCCCGTGGTGGTGTCCGCGCCGGAGAGCCCCGCGGGC
>NZ_KV824861.1:0-2004 GCF_001816085.1 Micrococcus sp. HMSC31B01 | reverse complement strand
ACCGGCGGCGCGGCCCGGGCCAGGGGGGCGGACGCCCCGAGCGCCGCGGTGCGCCGACGGGCCCTCGTCGCGAGGACCGCGCCGAACGACCCGCGCACAATCCCGGTGACCTCCGAGCGGCGAATCGTGCGGACCAGGAGCGCTCTCCGGACATCGACCCGGACGTGACGGGCCAGGAGCTCGACCGCGGCACGCTCAAGGAGATCAACGGCCTTGACGAGCGTCCTGCCAGCTGGGTCGCCAAGCATCTCGTGATGGCCGGCCGCTACCTGGACGTCGACCCGGCGCTGGCGTTCCAGCACGCCCTCGCCGCGTCCCGCAAGGGCGGCCGCCTCTCACGCGTGCGCGAGGCAGTCGCGCTCACCGCCTACGCGGCGGGGGAGTACGCCGACGCGCTGCGCGAGTTCCGCACCTACCGGCGCATGACGGGCGACGACACCCACATCGCCGCGCAGGTGGACAGCGAGCGTGCCCTCGGCCGCACGGAGAAGGCCCTGCAGCTGGCCGCCGAGGTGGATGCCTCGCGTCTGGACCGGGCGGCGCGGGCCGAGCTGGCCATGGTCGTCTCCGGCATCCGCGAGGACGCCGGCGACCTTCAGGGTGCCCATGAGGCCCTGCAGATCCCGGAACTGGACCGGCGGCGCGGCTACCCCTTCTCTCCCCGGCTGTTCCAGCGTCAGGCCGACGTGCTGCTCGCCCTGGGGCGCCGCGACGAGGCTCGGCTCTGGGCGCGTGCCGTGCGCGTCGCGGAGAAGGCCCTCGGCGTGGGCGGGTTCGCGGACCCGGAGATCATCGACGTGGACACCGAGCCGGTCGAGGACCCCCGGGACCGCCGCCCGTCCCCCCGCGAACGGCGCCACGAGCGGTATGCGGCCGAGGCCGGTGCGGAGCCGACGGCGGACGGATCCCCGGCCGAGGAGCCGGAGGCCGCCACGGAGCCGACCGAGGCGCCCCGGCCGGAGGCCGCCGCAGAGCCGCCGGCCGCCGTCGACGCGCCGGACGAGGTCGACCCGAACCAGCTGTCGCTGTTCGACGCCCTCGAGGCCCCGGAGGCGGACGAGCGGTGAGCGCCACGTTCTTCGCCGGTCACGACGGGCTGCTGTGCGACCTGGACGGCGTCGTCTACGCCGGAGGCGGCGCGATCGCCGGGGCGGTCGAGACGCTGTCGACGCTGCAGGAACGGGGCGTGCCGGTCGGGTTCGTGACGAACAACGCCTCCCGCGCGCCGGAGTCTGTGGCCGAGCATCTCCGCACGCTCGGGGTGCCCGCGCAGGCGGGGCAGGTCTTCGGCTCCGCACCGGCGGGCGTCGACCTGCTCGAGGAGACGCTCGGCCGCCGCACCGGCCGGGTGCTCGTGGTCGGCTCGGCGTACCTGCGCGCCGTGGTCGAGGAGCGGGGCTACGAGGTGGTCGCGTCCGCGGCGCAGCGTCCCGACGCGGTGATCCAGGGCTTCGACCCCGGTCTCGGCTGGGCCGATCTGGCGGAGGCGGCGTACGCCGTGCGCGCCGGGGCCACCTGGGTCGCCACCAACCTGGACACCTCGATCCCGCGCGCGGAGGGGATCGCCCCCGGCAACGGGGCCCTCGTCGAGGCGGTGGGCCGGGCCACCGGCACCGCGCCCGTCGCGGCGGGCAAGCCCGAGCCACGACTGTTCCGGACGGCGGCCGAGGCCCTCGGCCTGGCCCGTCCCCTCGTGGTCGGCGACCGCCTGGACACGGACATCCGCGGCGGCAACGCGGCGGGGTTCGACACGGTGCTCGTCCTGACCGGCATCGACACGCGCGAGACCGCGGCCGCCGCCCCCGGGCCGGACCGGCCCACGTGGGTCCGTGCGCACCTGCCCGCTCTGCTCGCCGGCGGGGCCGAGGCCTTCGCGGACCCACGGGGTGGCTGAGACCGCACGCGCCGACGTCGCCCTGGCCGCCCGGGGCCTGGCCCGCTCCCGCACGGAGGGCGCGGCGCTCATCCGCGCGGGGCAGGTCCTCCTCGACGGCCGCCCGGTGC
>NZ_KV824860.1:0-998 GCF_001816085.1 Micrococcus sp. HMSC31B01 | reverse complement strand
AGGGCCGCCTCCAGCGCGTCGACGGCGGCGCGCGGGCTCAGGGCGGCGCGCACGGCGGGGCCGTCGATCCAGGGCAGGGAAGCGGTGGCGCGGTGCGTGTCCATGCGGCCACGCTACGGGGTGGGCCGGGCGGGCTCACCCGAACAGCGTGCGGAAGTTCGCCAGGATCCGGCGGGGGTGCTCGGGGTCGACGGCGACCAGCCCCGCCACCGTGGGCTCGTACTCGCCCGGCGCGAAGTACCCGTGCTCGCGGTAGATCTCAAGGCGCTCGAGGATCCCGGCCTGGTCCAGCTCCGGGTGGAACTGGGTGGCGTACTGGCGGGTGCCGAGCCGGAACATCTGCACGGGACAGTCGGCGCCCGCGGCGAGCAGCACCGCGCCGGGCGGCAGCGCGCTCATCGCCTCCTTGTGGCCGACGTACGCCGCGAACGTGCGCGGCACCCCGGCCAGCAACGGATCCGCGGCACCCTCGTCGGTGAGCGTGACCTCGACGGGCGCGGCCGATTCGCCGTACGCGTTGTCCACGACGCCGCCGGCGTGCCGGCCCAGCGTGCCGACGCCGTAGCAGCAGCCGAGGAACGGCAGGTCGCGGCGCCGGACGACGTCGAGCATCCGGCCCAGCTCCGCCTCCACGGCGCGCTGCACGGGGGACTTGGTCTCCTCGGGATCGGAGCCCGTGAACGGGCTGCCGGGCAGGATCACGGCGGCGACGTCCGCGAGCTCCGCCTCCCAGTCCAGGCCGTGCGTGGCCACGTCCGGGCGCTGCACGACGCGGTCCAGGCGCAGCACCCGCAGCCGGCCCTCCGGATAGCCGCCCAGTCGCTGGACGGCCTCGACCTCGGCGGCCGCGGCGTCGTCTTCGGGGCGCGTCTGGACGAGGAGGAACGGCCGCGGATGCGGGCTCGGGACGGCGCCGGTCGGGGTGGTCATCTCGGCAGACTAGCGGGGCATCGGGCCGGGATGGCGTGGCGTCGTCGTGGGGCGTCGTCGGGGGCGGG
>NZ_KV824859.1:0-1059 GCF_001816085.1 Micrococcus sp. HMSC31B01 | reverse complement strand
GTGGCGGAGCCCCTCAGGCCAGGCCGCGCGCCGCGTGCCAGGCGGCGATCCGCTCGAGCGCCTCGTGGACGGCGTCCGGGCCGGCGGCGAAGGAGAGGCGGACGAACTCGGGCCCGTGGACGGCGTCGAAGTCGTCGCCGGGGGTCAGCGCGACGCCGGCCTCCTCCAGCAGGGCGGCGCAGTAGCCGACGGCGCTGCCGAACTCCGCCAGCATGCCCGGGGCGAGGCGGGCCCACAGGTAGAAGGCGCCGTCGGCGGGGGCGGCGTCGGCCCAGCCGAGCCGGGGCAGGGCGGCCAGCACGACGCCGCGCGTCGCCGTGAAGCCGCCGGCCTGCTCGGCGCAGAACGCATAGGACTCCTCGCTGAACGCGTGGACGGCCGCCTCCTGGGCCGCGGCGGGCGGGCAGAGGGCGACCGAGCCGGCGAGGCCCTCGACCGCGGCGGCGAGGTCGTCCGGCATGAGCATCCAGCCCAGCCGCCAGCCGGGCATGCCCCAGTACTTGGAGAACGAGCTGACCACGAGCGCGGTGCGGGAGGTGCGCCATGCGCAGGCGCCGGGCCCCTGCCCGTCCGTGTGCACGATGCCGTGGTAGATCTCGTCCGAGACGAGCCGCACACCGCGTTCCTCGCACCAGCGGGCGAGCTCGGCGAGCTCGGCGGCGCTGACCATCGTGCCCGTGGGGTTGGCCGGGGAGGCGAGCACGAGCCCCGCGACCGGGCCCTCCGCGAGCGCCGCCTCCAGGTGGACGACCGTGGGCTGGTAGCGGGTGCCGGCGTCGACGTCCACGTCCACCACCTCCACCCCGAGCGCCGTGAGGATGTTGCGGTACGCGGGATAGCCGGGGCGCGGCAGGAGCACGCGGTCCCCCGGGGAGAACGCCGCGAGGAAGCCGAGCATGAACGCCCCCGAGGAGCCGGTGGTGATCGCGACCTGCTCGGGGCGGACGTCGAGCCCGTACCAGCGGCGGTAGTGGCCGGCGACGGCGGCCCGCAGCTGCGGCAGGCCCAGCGCCGGGGTGTAGGTGAGGGCACGGCCGCCGGCACGGACACCGCGCGTGC
>NZ_KV824858.1:0-802 GCF_001816085.1 Micrococcus sp. HMSC31B01 | reverse complement strand
GTCGGGCGCTTCCGCCGCGAGCTGGACGCGGACCCCGAGGCCGGCCGCGCCCGCCTGGCCGCCGCGGGCCTGGACCCGTGGGCGCAGGACAACCTCCTGGCCTACCTGAAGGACCAGCGCGAGGCCACCGGGGTGCTGCCCACCGAGCAGACGCTCGTGGTGGAGCGGTTCACGGACGAGCTCGGCGACTGGCGCGTGGTGCTGCACTCCCCCTACGGCATGGCGGTGCACGCCCCGTGGGCGCTCGCGGTGGGGGCGCGGCTGGCGCAGCGGTACGGGCTGGAGACCGGCTCGGGCGCGGCGATGGCGGCCGACGACGGGATCGTGCTGCGCATCCCGCTGATGGACGCGGAGCCACCGGGCGCGGAGCTGTTCGAGTTCACGGCCGAGGAGCTGGACGAGATCGTCACGGCGGAGGTCGGCGGGTCCGCGCTGTTCGCGGCCCGGTTCCGGGAGAACGCGGCCCGGTCCCTGCTGCTGCCGCGCCGTGACCCCGGGCGGCGGACCCCTCTGTGGCAGCAGCGGCAGCGGTCCGCGCAGCTGCTGGACGTGGCGCGGAAGCACCCGCGGTTCCCCGTGATCCTGGAGACCGTGCGCGAGGTGCTCCAGGACGTCTACGACCTCCCTGCGCTCAAGGAGCTCGCGGGGCGGGTGGCCTCGCGGGCCGTCCGGCTCGTGGAGGTCACGACGACGGCGCCCTCGCCGTTCAGCCAGTCCATCCTGTTCGGCTACATCGCCCAGTTCATCTACGAGGGCGACTCCCCGCTGGCCGAGCGCCGCGCCGCCGCCCTCTCCCTCGACC
>NZ_KV824857.1:0-880 GCF_001816085.1 Micrococcus sp. HMSC31B01 | reverse complement strand
CGCCGTGCCGGGCGCATCCCGCGCCGCGAGCACGCCCTGGCCTCCTCGCCGATGGCCGGGCGGGTCACGGCCGAGGAGGACGAGCGGTGACCGCCGCCCTGGACCCCGCCGCCCGCGAGCCCCGCGACCTCACCGCGCTGTCCGACACCCAGCTGGAGCGCTTCGCCCGCCACCTGAGCCTGGACGGCTTCGGCCCCGAGGCCCAGCTGGCGCTGCTGCGCTCCCGCGTCCTCGTGGTCGGCGCCGGCGGCCTCGGGGCGCCCGTGCTGACCTACCTCGCCGCCGCGGGCGTGGGGGAGGTCCACGTGATCGACGACGACATGGTGGACCGCTCCAACCTGCACCGCCAGGTGATCCACGCCGAGGCGGACCTCGGCCGCCCCAAGACCGCCTCCGCCGCCGCGACGATGCGCGGCCTGCACCCCGAGGTGCGCGTGGTCGAGCACCGCGAACGCCTGACCGCGGCCAACGCGCTCGAACGGGTCGGCGCCGTGGACCTCGTGCTCGACGGCACGGACAACTACGCGACCCGCTACCTCGTGGCCGACGCGTGCGAGATCGCGGGCGTGCCCGTGGTGTGGGGCGCGATCCTGCGGTTCGCGGGGCAGGTGAGCGTGTTCGCCCCGGGCGGGCCGCTGTACCGGGACGTGTTCCCGGAGCGGCCCGAACCCGGCGAGGTGCCCTCGTGCGCGCAGGCCGGGGTGCTCGGGGTGCTGCCCGGGATCATCGGCTCCCTCATGGCGGCCGAGGCGATCAAGCTGCTCTCCGGGGTGGGTGAGCCCCTGGTCGGGCGGCTGCTCTCCGTGGACGCCCTGACGATGCGCTTCCGTGAGCTGCGGCTCGTGCCCGACCCCGAGCGGACCCCCGTGACGGACCTGTC